>JASEHT010000088.1 GCA_030018675.1 Smithella sp. | reverse complement strand
GTTGCTTTTTTAGTTCATCAAAAAAAAACCGCTTTTATTAACCGGGCATTTTTTATAACAGTTCTCGTTAAAATATTTTCCATTCAACATTTCGATGTCCAGATCAGCGGCTTTTTGAGTGGCTTTTTAAATTCACTGAAAATAACTGAACTAATCAGCAAGACTAACTTTTAAATTTGTTTTTAAAAAATCACCCATTACCTTAACTATTTTTTCAAACGGTTCCCCGACATAAGGATCAAAGTGATTCATGGGCAAACCTATGTATGTTGCATTCTTCATTCTGTCCGCCATTTTCTTCGGCCCTATTGGTGGAAACAATGTATCTTTTTCTGCTCCGATAACCAGTGTCGGACATGTAACTTTTTCAGCATAACGGATCGGTCTGTAAAGACCAAGTGTAAAGATAATGTTGCCAGGGCAGAAATTATCCTTTTCGAAGTCTTTTTCATCGACTCCTCCAAGCAGTTTCATTAAACCCTCCATAGAATCAGGTCGGCTCATCATAGCAAATGCCTCGCCCGGTCTGCCTGCTATACGTATATTGTGGCGATGCTTCGTGAAAAGGGAAACAATCAAATCGGCTATACCATGGTAGGTACCTTTCATAGCGAACATAGGATCGGTGATGATGTAATTCCACTCAGTCGATATTCCATCCGTAAAAGGAACCTGCGACACGACAGCCAACACGTCCGGATGCTTTGCCGCCGCAACAATTACATGACCGCCGCTGAAGGATGTTCCCCACAAGGCCATACGTTTTGAATCGACGTTATCCAGTGATTTAACATACGCAATAGCTTCGTCCCAATCCTGCAGATGGCGCTTGGGGTTAATGTATTGACGGGGTTCACCTTCACTATCGTTGAAACCACGATAATCGAAAACAAAAACGGCCATCCCCTTTCGGGCAAATCTTTCCGCATAGGCCGGCAAACGCATCCATCGCTGTCCTCCGAACCCATGAGCCATAACAACAACTGGTGGCTTGATCACGCCGGAAGGCAGATAAAGCCATGCCTTTAATTTGTATCCCTGACTTGTAAATGTTTTATCAACTCTCGTAATTTGCAGAGAGGTGTTTGTCGACTGTTTTGATACTTCCTGTGCCCATGCAGATGATGCCATCATAAGAAGTAACACAACAATTAATGAACGATATTTAGTCATTTTTATTCTCCCTTTGAAAAAATTATTTATTTAATATTTTATCCATGACGCATAACACATTCGATTTTTCAATTTAGTTATTTGACAACATGGCGGCCAATTCGGGAAATTCCTCCTGCGCGTGAGCATTAAGATTGGCTTCATATTCGTCACTTAAATATAATCGAATTAAAGGATCAAGTATTTTTCCTATCCCATGAAATCCGGCTTCCACGATATGGATAATATTGATCCCGCCTTCCACGTCTTCGAATTTCATGGTGAACCGTGCCGGTAGTTTGACCATTTTTTTGATTTGATAAACCATCTCGCTGTAAGGAACTAACCTGGCGATAACGGCGTATCCCTTAAGTCTGTATTTACCCACATATTCGTCCACATATATAACATTCCCGATATTGCCGGGATATTGTTTGACTGTATGACAAAACAAATGTGTGCCCTTCCACCATCGTTGATAATCCGCGTCGGTACAGTTCAGCATAAAATCGTAGATATCCTTCGAGGTAATGCCTGTGACATTTATAATCGTTTTTAATGTGACCATTTTAAACCCTCCTATTTATTTGGCAGCATGCCTTTGTCAGACACCATTAATAACTGCTTAACTAAATCCATCTTCTTTTGAGCGACTTATAATCCAGATAATCCTTACCAAAGACACCTTCCACGACTTTCTCTTCCCTGGGAATTACAATTCGATCCATTAGAAAGAAGAATATTGCCGGGCAGATGAGACCGATTATCGTATCCATCATCAACGGGAAGCCTGATAAAATCAGCAGCATCCCAAGATACATGGGATTTCTGGTTATGCGGTATATTCCTTCCGTTACAAGCTTATCAGGCGCTCGTGTGGGCATGACCGTTGTTTTTCTTGCCATAAAAAGACCCGTGGCAATGATGAGCAGGAAGATACCAACAAACGCAATCAAAAAACCGGCAACCTTTCCCATCAAGCCTAATCCAAGATTTAAAGGGAAAATCAGGCTGATGCCCCAACATAGCGCGAGTAAAACAATCATGATTAATAAAGGGTATCTGTTCATGTCACCTCAATCTGTTTTATAAACTGTTCTTGATATTTGATTTCCTATCGACCATTTCTTTGAGCAACCAATTGCCATCTTTTTTGCCTGTGCTTATAAAACGACTTCGCCCATAAAGAGATTATGCCTGTCAGCAAACCGCCATAAATGATGATTTCGTCTTCATAATAAATGGAAGAATCACTAAGCTTTTTCATCGAGATTCTGTGGTTCCATACTTTTGCGGAATCATCCCACTCTTTTGATTGAATAACCTTGTTTTGATGGTCTATTTTTTCAACGACTAAAGTATGAACTCCTCCAAAAGGTATTAATCCATAAAGATACATCATCGTTTTTGCCGTACTGCCTTCTTTCCATATTTCCGGGAATTTGCCCTCGAGCGGCTTGAATTTTAATTTCCCTTCGGCAACAAATTGAAGCAATGCGACGGTCTGAACTTTTTCCCAGGCAGTATTGATATTCATAGGAATCTGCGAAGAGACTGTCAGTTTATGAGCTGTCACTTCCCGGCCTTTGTAATTGATTTTAATCTTCTCAATGTTTGACTGCATGTCGCCTCCTTTAATTAGTTAGTATAAACTAATTATCTATGCAAAAAAATTATAATTTCAGAACGACTTTATTCAAAAGGGTCACTAGTGTTTTCAGATCTTTGCTATCCATGTTATTTGTGAATAATTCAGCGATTTTATTATGCGATTCGTTATGCATCTCCACCAGCTTTCTCCCTTTAGAGCTCAGATGAACGTGAAAAGAGCGCCTGTCTTCATCAGATTGAACTTTCTGAATGTATCCCTTGCCGGAGAGTTTATCAATAATGGCTGTTACCGACGGCTTGCTTAATTTCAGTACCTTGGCGATTTCTCCCAGATTGGGATTGCCCAGTCTGTTAATCACATCGATATATTCAATCTGGCGCGCGGTAAAACCTTCCTGTTCATATTCTTTGATGAACTGCATTTCCCAGTCGCCAATCAACCGGGTTAATATCTCGATAAGTTCTACTAAATTATGCCGCATAGCAACTCTCACCAATTAGTTAGTGTGAACTAACTATAGTAGCTGGCATGTTTTGTCAAGGGGAAATTTTTAAAAAAATATTGCTGAAATAATGTGTTATTAATTTTCTCATAATAGTCTAGACATTGGTCATTCCGACATGGGTCTAGCCGGCCATGGTGCCCTCTGGGAAAATCCAGAATTATTCAAACTGGACCCAGGCCTCCGCCGTGGTGACGACTGTAGTGGCGACGTACTCAATGTCGTTATTATTGTCGGCTGTGAATAATTGAATTTATGCTGATATGGCGGGCTTGAATCTTTTGTCCAGGGCAGGCGCCCAGAAGAATATTTTGCAGCAAAGAATAATTTTCCAAAAACAACCCGCCTGTTCACATTATTTTGTTTCAATCTGCCGCGATTTATTCGTAAGGATCAAGTTTCAGGAGTGAACGCACTGAAATTTGTTAGTCGAACAATCCCTACGACATCGGTGGGTACAATGCCCTTCAGCTCTTCTGCGGAATAAGTTTCCAATTCCGATAGCTATCGGAATTGCTTTGGAATTTCACATCGATGATCACACGGCGGAATTCTATTCACAATATGCCAATTATCCTCCAATATTCCTGATGTATAGCCCCGCCACTAACGCCTTTTTATGATTGATTTATTTTGAATATTACTCTAACGTGCGGCAATTATTTATGAGGTTCAATTTTATGCAATACACGAAAAAGCCGCTTTCCCGCGGTTACGCCAATCAGATACTGACCATTGATTTGACAAGCGGCAAAATCGAGCCGCAGCCGCTTGATGAAAAGATTCGCGATTATTTTATCGGCGGCAGGGGACTGGGGCTTTATCTTCTGCACAGAAAAATTAATTCCAAAACCCGGGCTTTCGATCCCCAAAATCCGCTGATTTTTTCTTCGGGGCCACTGGGTGGCATTCCGCAGTTTCCTGGCGCAGGCAAGTGCATGGCTATTTCATTATCACCGCTTACGCATATTCCGGGCGTTTCCAACTTCGGAGGCCATTTCGGAGCTTATCTGAAATACGCCGGCTTTGACGCGCTGGAGATTACGGGCATTGCGGAAAAAAATAGCATGATTGTGATTGATGATTTCAAGGGAGAGATTTACATCACTGACGCGCCGGCCATGGATGAGGTTTTCGACTTGGAAAGAGCCATTGTCGAAAAGTTTCTTCAGGAAGGGCGCGAGAAGAGGGACATCGTTTTTCTGACCACAGGCCTGGGCGCCGCCAACACTCTGTTCGGTTGTATCAACAGTCATTATTATGACGCCGTCAAACCGGTGAACGGAACCAAAGGATTGTTTCGGACAAAACAGGCCGGGCGCACCGGATTGGGCACGGTAATGATTAATAAAAACATCCGCGCCGTTGTGGTGCTTTCCGGTTTTCCGCATGGCGAGAATCCTTACGGAGCCGCCGATTGGAATAAAGTAAAGCAGTCCGGCTCCAGGCTGCACAAGGTGGTCAAGGAGGTTGATCCCCAATCGCTCAGAATGTACCGCAAGGGTTCGGCGGGGCTGATTGCTTTTATGAACAAGGACGATTACCAGTCGCTTCCTGTAAATAATTACCAGTATGGCTCCGACCCGCGTGCGGGACAAATCTGCGGGAAGAACTACGAGGAACATCTTTTCGACCACCGGGGCATGGACGGCTGTTTCCCGGGCTGTAATCTGCGTTGCACCAAGGGCGGCTGGGTAACGCTGACTTCCGGCGCCCACAAAAGTAAAAAAGTCTGGGTGGACGGTCCCGAATACGAAACAGCCGCGGGTTTCGGCTCCAATCTGGGCATGTGGAATCCCGAATTTATTATGGAGGCCAACTGGTACTGCGACAATTATGGGATAGATACCATCACCACCGCGGTCATCATGGCTTTTGTGATGGAATGCTATCAGCGCGGCTATCTGACCAAAGAAGATACCGATGGACTTGATCTGACCTGGGCAGATGAACAGGCCGCGCTGCAGTTTATTCACGATATCGCTTACCGCAAAACAGCCCTGACGAGTATCGCGGGTCTGGGAATGATGGAACTCATCGCTTGGGTTGGCGAAAGATACATGGCCCGCACCGGCGAACCCGATCCGCGTAAGGAACTGGAAAAATTTGCCATGCAGGCCAAGGGCCTGCCGTTTTCATTGTACCGGACGCACCGGTCGCTGTCCATGCAGGCATCCTACGCGGCGGCCAGCGACATCGGCGCGCATCACGCCGCCGCCTGGCTGATTAAGGTCGATTTGCTCGGCGCGTTTCCGACTTTCGAAGCCAGAGCCAAAGCGCTGATTACTTATCCGCGCGTTCGTCTGGGCAACGACAATCTGGGCTTGTGCAAGTTGCCGTGGGTGGATGTCTTCAATCCCGACTCCAATCATTATCAAAACACCGATATCTACATCAATCCCGCCTCGCAGGAAATCTACGCCGATTTTTACAACGGGATGCTGGGCACGAACATGACCTGGGATAAAATATTTGAGCAGACCGACCGTGACATCAACCTGCAGCGCGTCATGAATATGATGACTTATGACAAAAAAACAGGCGAACATGACTGGATTCCGGACAGAGCCATCGGTCCCACCGAAGATGTTCTTTATGAAAAAGAAAAAGATTACAACGACGGGCAGGTAATCTCCATTCTGAACAAGCCGCTTGACGAAATTCAGAAGATGCCGACCTTCGAAAAGCGCGAGATTCTGATGAAGCATCGCAGGGAGGAACTGAAGAAATTAATCGGTTTCTATTACCGGCAACGGGGCTGGACCGAACAGGGCATTCCCAAGGTGGAAACTCTCCGGCAAATCGGCCTTTGGGATTTTCTTAACGAAGAAGCCAGAATTCTCATCGAAAAAAATTCGGGTCATCAAACGGCACGGAATTGAAATCGTAAAAATCATAACTATTAGTTTTTAATATGGAATTATCAAATTTTATACGGTTTTTCCTCGCAGAAAATCCTGATAATAAAGTGTTGTCATTAAGCAGATATAAGGATATAAATACGCCGTGAGTGCGTTGGGGTTTTTACCTGTAATGCAATCCGGGGAGCGGGTTGAGAATAAAACTCTTTGCATCATCATCGGTTTACCGGTCGTTCTAAGTTTGTGATGAGGTATTGTCCTGGCGACAATATGAAATAAAATGTAAAAAAGTTTTTGTATGAAAGGAGTGTCAAATGAATTATTTATTGCAGCCGAAAAAATTTAAGAGCCTTATGGCCGACAAGGGATCGCAGGCCATTATGGAAAAAACCATCGATTTTTTCGAGAAAATGGGCAAAGAGCGCCTGCTCGATGACTATAACAAGAAAGTCTGGTACCGGGAGTTTGTTGATTTTATCGGCAAGGAGCAGATATTCGCCAAACTGCTTACACCCAGCCAGTACGGCGGCGGAGATGCCGATTGCCGCTGGGATACCGCCCGTAACAGCGAATACAGTGAAATTCTGGCATTCTACGGACTGGGCTACTGGTACTGTTTTCAGGTCACCATCCTTGGGCTGGGTCCCATCTGGATGAGCCCCAATGAAAACGCCAAAAAGAAGGCCGCCGAGCTGCTGAAAAAAGGAGCGATCTTCGCCTTCGGCCTTTCCGAAAAAACGCACGGCGCGGATATCTACTCAACAGAAACAACTTTGACGCCGGCGAAAGACGGAACATGGGTTGCTAATGGAGAGAAATACTATATCGGCAACGGCAACGAAGCGGAAATGGTTTCCACGCTGGGCAAGATTAAGGACGGAACAGATGACTACTGCTTCTTTGTCACCAATTACAAACATAAAGCCTACGAGCTTAAAAAGAACGTTATTTCTCATCAGGAATACGTCTCCAACTTCGCGCTCCATGATTACCCCATCACCGAAGACGATATCCTGATGCGCGGACCTCATGGCTGGGATTCGGCCCTCAATACCGTGAACATCGGCAAGTTCAACATCGGCCCCGGCTCTATCGGCGTAGTCGAACATTGCTTTTACGAGGCCATTACCCATGCCGCCAACCGCATCCTTTACGGAATGAAAGTTACGGACATGCCGCATGTGCGCAAGAACTTCATGGACGCCTGGCTCAGACTCGTAGCTATGAAATTATACCAGAGGCGTTCCACCGATTATTTCCGCAATGCCAATGATAAAGACAGACGCTATCTTCTTTACAATCCCACCAGCAAGATGAAGGTTACCCTGCAGTCCGAGGAAGTCCTCAACCTGCTGTGGGAAGTCATCGCCGCCAGAGGCTTTGAAAAGGACACCTATTTCCATATGGCTGCCGGAGATATCCGGGGGCCGTCCAAACTGGAGGGCACCGTTCATGTCAACGTTCAGCTCATCCGTAAATTTATGAAGAATTACTTCTTCAATCCCGCTTCCTACACGCCGGTTGATCCTGATTTTTCTGCCAAGGATGATTTGTTCCTGTTCAACCAGGGGCCGACCAAAGGCCTGGGTTCCGTGCAGTTCCATGATTACAAGCCGGTCTTTGAAGCCAGCAAAAAGCTTCCGAACGTGGCCATCTTCATTCAGCAGATTAATCTGTTCAAGGAACTGCTCGAAAAAGCAGGGCCGGATAAGGCTCAGGACATGGATCCTTCCTGGTCCCTGCCCGTGGGCGAGATGTTCTCCATTGTGGTTTACGGTCAGCTTATTCTGGAACAGGCCAAATTTGACAATGTTGATGTGGATATCATCAACCAGATATTTGATTTCATGGTACGTGATTTTTCACGTTTTGCTCTGCAAATCTACGGCATGCACAACACCAAAGAAGAACAACGTGCCTACTGCAAGGAAATCATGTTGATCAAGAGCCAGGGAGATGATGCCCAGTATGACGGTGTATGGCAGAAACATGTACTTTCGTTAAACGGCGAATACGCGATGAGTGAATAAGTAACAGACAGCCGAATCATTTCGGACATTGAATTGACGGGTGAAGCAGATTTTTGCTTCACCCGTTTTTTTTCAGAAAGAGGCGTTTTATTGACAGAAGCGCGCTGCGGGATCCTGACCGTAATATTCCCTGAGCGTCGCGTAAAGATCCGGAGCGTTTTCTATCATGATAAGCGGTTGCTCAATGAATTGTTCGGTTGCCACGGCGAAGAACTCGGCTTCGTTGGTGGCGCCATAGGTATCGAGAAAAGTTTTCCTGCCGGTTTCGGCGTCATGTCTGAGACGAAGATATTCGCGGGAAAATGTTTTTATCCAGTTGCGGTATTTGGCGCGGTCTTTCAGCGGCGGCGTCCCGTCGGCCGAGCCGTCGAGCATATCCAGTTTGTGGGCGAATTCGTGATAAATGACATTATGCCCCGATTCGGCATCGCGACCGCCCTGCAGCGCGGCATCCCAGACGATGATAATCGGTCCCTGCCGAAAGGCCTCTCCGATAATCGGATAATTTTCTTCCACGGGTTCCAGCGTGACCTCGAAAAAGCCGGGTTTACGCGGAGGCAAAACTACGGTGGAGGGATAAACGATAATCGTTTCGACATTACGGTAATAGTTGTGGGGCAATCCCAGAAGCAGCAGGCAGGCATGCGCCGAAATGGTCACGCGGATTTCATCGTTCAGGGCAAGCCCGCCCGCGCCTTCCCAGCGCTTTTCGGCGATGAAAACCTGTATCAGGGAACGCAAGCGCGCGCGTTCGGCGTCATTGAGCAGGCGGTAATGTCCCATATTGCGCCGGATTATTTCCTCCCATGCGGCGGGGAACGGCACCGCCATAAGCTTTTTGCGTC
>JASEHT010000087.1 GCA_030018675.1 Smithella sp. | reverse complement strand
CTTTATATGAATACAAAAACACTGTCAAGTTTATTTTTTATTCGGTATTTTCCGTGCATTTTCGATGTCTTCGGAGATTTATCGATCAATCGTTAAGATAGCTTTTTGGCTTCCTCGATCAGAAGAACAGGAATGTCGTCTTTGGCTTCGTAGAGAAGTTTGCACTGATCACAAATAATGCCGCCAAGCTTCTCGTCAAAACGAACTTTTCCGCGACATTGCGGACAGGCTAATATTTCTAAAAGATTCTTATTAAAAGGCATGGGTTACTCCTTGGTTAATGTTTTTTCTATGGCTGCAAAAACCTGGCTGGGACTGATATCCTTCATACATTGTTTTGTCGAGCATTTTTTTAAAAAACAGGGGCTGCAGGGCATCTCTGTTCTCAAGACCGTATGCCCGGCGCCGTAAGGTCCTGTCCTGGCCGGATCAGTGGGACCGAAGAGGGCGATAACGGGAATACCTGCCGCTGCGGCCAGATGCATGGGACCGGAATCGGTGGTGATGAGCAAGCGGGCTCTTTTATAAAGGCAGGCCAATTCAGGCAGCGTGGTTGCTCCGCCCAGATTGATTTTCTCCTCCGTCATTAACGATGTAATTTTTTCGATGGGTTCCTTTTTCTCTCCGGTAAAAACGACTTTCATGTTGAGTTGACGACAGACCATGTCCGCAAGATGCGCAAATTTTTCATCGTCCCAGAGTTTGGTCTCCCAATAGGCAACAGGATTGATGGCCATGAACTTTTTGTCTTCCAGGCCATGCGCTTCCATCAATTTAATGATGCTTCGTTCAGCATCGCTGCTGGAAGGTAAAATGAATTCCGCCGCATCCGTTTTCGCCCCCAGATAACGCGGAAAATCCAGATAGCGATCAACAGCATGCTTGCTCATGTCTTCGGGAATTTTCTCGCTGAGAAACAGTCCGCTTAACTCCTGCAGCGAATCATAACCCAGTTTCCTTTTGCCTCTGCTGAGGAATACGATCACCGAACTCTTAAAAAGACCGTGAAAATCAATCACAATATCATAATCGCGTTCACGCAGCGTTTTTATAAAAGAACGCATTTCCTGAAAGGGCTGTTTGAGGTGACCGTTCAGCAACCCCCTGCTCCAAGTCTTGCGCCGCGACACCAGAACATCATTCAGGCAAGGATGATTTCTGATGAGATCCGCCGCGGCTTCCTCCACAACCCATGTTATATGCGCATCCGGATAAAGACGGCGTAGCGCCGCCAATGACGGCAAGGTGTGAATGACGTCGCCAATGGCGCTGAGTTTTACGATCAGGATGTTCATTTTCTGTCTCTTAATATCCACTGAACCGCTTCCAGTATGTCCGTGGCGATAAAATCGGGTTTGTTTTCTTCCGTTGCCCTGTCGGGACCGTCATCCTGCGGCCAATCGCGGCTATGACCCGTTTTGACCAAGACGCCCTTCACGCCGACTGTTTGAGCCGCTTCCATATCCAGCAATCTATCGCCGACCATATAAGATAATTTCAGATCAATGTTTAAATCTTTTACCGCCCGCAAAAACATGCCCGGAGCCGGCTTCCGGCAATCGCAAATTTGCCGGTAAAGCGCCGCTCCTTCCGTCGGATGATGCGGGCAGTAGTAAAAACGATCCAGGGAAACCGCTTGTTCCCGCAGCATCGCCTGCAAGTGATCATGGGTCTGCCGGACAAATTCTTCCGTGAAGAATCCTCTGGCTACGCCTGACTGATTGGAAATCACGACAGCCTTCATGCCGCTCGCATTAATCAGCCGGATGGCCTCAAAAGCGCAGGGGATTATCTTAAGTTTCTCGAGACTGTCGATATAACCGACTTCTTCATTGATCACGCCGTCTCTGTCCAGAAATACCGCTGCCGCCTTTTTCATTTCTTTTCGCTCCGTTTGTCCCGCATGAGCTCTTGAGCAACACGGAAAACATCTTCCACTGAAATCAGCTTCATGCAACGGAAATCCGTGGGGCAGGTTTCTTTGAGGCAGGGACTGCAGGAAACCTCCTTGCGAATGACGACCGATTGACTTCCCAGGGGAGACGTCGTCACGGGATTTGTCGATCCAAAAATGGCGATCGTCGGAACATTCAGCGCGCCGGCTATATGCATCAAGCCCGAATCATTGCTGATGAATAAACGGCACTGGGAAATCAAATAAGCGGCCTCTGTCAAAGTTGTTTTTCCGGCAAGATTGATTAATGGCGTATCTGTTAATGCATCAATCTCCTGCGCTGTTTTCCTATCACCATTCCCACCCAGGATAATCGTCCGACCGGGAAAAGCCTCCATGAGCCTATCCGTCAGTTGTGCAAATCTTTCCGGAAACCATTTTTTCGCAGCACCGTAAGTGGCGCCGGGGGCGATGCCCATGAGCCTTTTCTCCGTTTCCGGAACAAATTTCTTTAAAACTTTCCGGGCGGCAATCGGATTGATTTTTGTCTCAAGATGCATTTCACGAGCGACGGGAACGCACCCCAGAGATTTGACCATTTCCAGATAGTATTCTGTCTGATGTACGTTTTTGATTTTTTGCGTTCGTCGCACCCGATGCGTCAGAAGAAAGCCTCTGGCATCAGAATCATAGCCCGCTCGCAATGGAATGCCGGCAGCCAGAGCGATGATCGCTGCCTCGATGGCATTCTGTAAAAGAATTGCCGCGTCAAAATTTTCTTTTTTCAGCTTTTTTGCCAGACGGAAAACCCCGGTCGGCGTATCAAATTTGTCTTCATAAATGATGACGTCATCCAAATCGGAAAAAAGCCTATAAATATCGGCTACCCAATGCTTGGCCAACAGGGCAATATGCGCCTGGGGATAGGTGGCTCTTATGGAAGCAACGGCCGGCAGCGTCATGATGGCGTCGCCGATCCAGTTCGTTCCCCGGATCAAAATTTTATTCATGCCGTCCTTGGGCAGTCTTTTTGTTTGTGATGAGCTCAAATCATTTCCCTCTTAGTTGGATCTGACAAGGTCTTGTTTTCCAGCGTTGATGCAACCACAACCACTGTTCCGGATACTTGCGGATTTGTTCCTCTATCATTTTTGTAAAATTCTGCGTATTCGTCAAGACATCCTGAACGCGATTACCTGAATCGACAATATCAACTTTTTTGCCTATTTCCAGCAGATAGTCGCCGTCCGGCAAACGCCGGGTGAACGCCGGCAACACCGGAGCTTTTGTGTGTAATGCCAGCAGAGCGAGACCGGTTGTCGTACAGGCCTGACGGCCGAAAAAATCAACAAACGCGCCATCATACCAGGCGACATTTTGATCAATGAGCATATTGATGGTTGAACCGTTTTTCAGCAAACGAATGATCGGACGCATGGCTTTATCTTTAGACAATGACGTGTTGCCGTAAGACGCCCGAACGCCAGTGATGTTCTTTTCCAAAAAAGGACTGTCAAAAACGCGGTAAAGAAAAACAAACGGTCTGGTCAGCAGAGCCAGCGCAGCGTTGCCTATTTCCCAGTTGCCGAAATGAGCGCCGAACAGCAGCACGCCTTTCTCTTCATTAAGAGCCTCCTGATAATTTTCCAGACCCTCCACACGAATGACGTGATGAAGCTTTTCCTTTTTCAACGAGGGAATATCAAAAAAATCCGACACAACAACGGCAAAACTTGAATAGGATTTCCGGAGAATATTTTTAATTTCCGGCAGCGATTTCTCGGGAAAAGAGCGCATCAGATTATGCATGGCAATCAGCCGGTGTTTGAAAGACAGGTTGTAAAGCGCTCCGGCAAGCAAATCCGCCAAGCGCCGCCTTGCTCCCGAAGGAATATATTGGATTAATTTAATCATGAATTCCGCAATCACTGGATATCCCTGATGGCCGTATGATTATTCGCCGTTGAAAGCTTCTGTAATATAAACTTTTTAAATTTATCATCCGGATCCGTCATCTCCAGGTCTATACGGACAAAGGAAACCGTTTTAAAAAACTCAGTCTGTTTTTGCAGACGCATGACATCTTTTTCCGTGGTCAGAAGATAGTCCGCGTTCTGACGCATAAATCCGGCTTTGAGTTTTTCCAACTCAGGTTTCTTAAAATGGTGATGATCGGGGAAGATATCAAACGACAGAATTCTCGCGCCTGCAGCCAGCAGTGTTTTTTCAAAAGAACCGGGATTAGCGATTCCGCAAAAGGCGCAAATATTTTTGTCTTTCAGTTCCGACATCGGTTGGCTCACGCGACCATCAGCACTGATAATAGCAACCGCTCGGTGAACGCTTTTAAAAACCGGAATGTTTTCCGCCTCAAGGATATCCGCCATCGACTCATTAATATATGCGCCTTCGTCCGTTCGCGTCAAGAGCACGGCACTGGCGCGTTTAATGCCACTGACGGGCTCCCTTAGTCTTCCTCTCGGCAGAAGATGTTGGCGATTTTTCAAAACGCTGTTGTCAAGGAGCACGAGATTGATATCCCTGAAAATTTGACGATGCTGCATCGCATCATCGCAAATCAGAACGTTGGCCCCGAATTTATCGATCACGACTTTTCCCGTGACAATTCGTTTCGCTCCGGTAACAACCGGAATGCCAAGGAGCGATTTTGCCATCAGCACCGGCTCATCTCCGGCCATTTCACCGTCAAGAAGTATTTTCTCGCCGTCTGACACAATATTGACAGCATCGCTGCTTTCACCACCGTAACCGCGGCTGATCACAGCCGGCCGGAAGCCGCTCTGCTGAAGCATCCGGGCAAGCATCATCACACAGGGGGTTTTGCCTGTGCCGCCGACCGTGATATTGCCCACGCTTATAACGGGACAGGGGAGCCTTCTTTCCTCGAAGACGCCGTGGTCGTACAGCCAGTTACGAAATGTGACGATCAGAAAATAGAAAGCAGACAAGATGCGTGTAATGATTTTAAGAAGATGGTTGCCGCTTGTATTTCCGTCGTCATCCCATATCCTTTGCCAATCGACCATTTTTTTCATCGCTTCCTTCATCTTTGAACTGTAAATTATACAGACGGAAATATTCGCCCTGCTTCTTCATCAATGTCTCGTGGTCGCCTGCTTCAAGAATTTCTCCATTCACCAGAACGATAATTCTGTCCGCGTTGCGGATGGTGGAAAGCCTGTGCGCGATCACCAGCGTGGTGCGCCCTTTCATGAGATTGTCCAAAGCTTCCTGAACTTCCCTTTCCGCTTCGGTATCCAGAGAAGACGTGGCCTCGTCCAGGATCAAAATGGGAGCGTTCTTCAGCAAAGCGCGGGCGATGGAAAGACGCTGTTTTTCTCCACCGGAAATTTTCGTTCCCAACTCGCCGATGTTGGTATCGTAACCCTGGGGCATTCTCATGATGAAGTCGTGGGCGTTGGCGGCCTTGGCGGCACCGATAATCTCGTCGTCACTGGTTTCGATATTGCCGTAAGCAATATTATTTCTCACCGAATCGTTAAACAGAATGGTCTGTTGCGTCACAATGGCAATCTGACCCCGCAGTGACCGCAATGAAACATCCCGGATGTCATAGTCGTCAATCCGTATTCGGCCTTCGCTGACATCGTAAAACCTGGGGATTAAATTGACCAGCGATGTTTTTCCTCCGCCGCTCATGCCGACAAAAGCGACAACTTCTCCGGCCTTAATGGAAAGGTTGATATTTTTAAGCACCGGTTTTTTCTCGTAGCGAAACGTCATATTCTCGATGTCAATGCCCCTGCTCACCGGGGGAAGTTCCGCCGCGCCGGGTTTATCTTCAATATCGGGTGTAAGATCAATGATGCTGAAAACCCTTTCCGCAGCGGCAACGCCGTTTTGAATGGTATTGTTCGCATTGGTCAATCGCTTAATCGGCTCGTAGAGCAGGAGGAGGGCGGCCAGAAAGGAAAAAAAGTTTCCGGGAGTCGAATTTCCCTGAACGACGTTATAGCCCCCGTAAAAAAGGATCGCGCCAATGCCGATGCCGCCTAAAAATTCCATCAGCGGACCGGAAATGGCCTGGATGGAAACCGACTTCATGTTAAATTTCAGGAGCCTTTCGTTTTCGGCGGCAAATCTTTCGTTTTCATATTTTTCCATGCAGAAAGCTTTGACAATGCGGGTCCCGGAAATGGTTTCCTGCAGAATGGATGTCAGGCTTCCCATGGTGATCTGAGTGGCGGTCGCCACGCTTCTCATTTTTTTGCCGAATTTTGTAATCGGATAAATGGTCAGCGGGAAAACAACCATTGCAATTAAAGCGAGCTGCCAGTCCCTGTAAAAAATGACAAAAATCAAGCCGCATAACGTAAAGGTGTCTCTTAACAGGCTGGTGATGGCCTCGGAAACCGCAAACTGGACCAGGCTCACATCATTTGTTATTCGGGACATTAGTATCCCGGTCGGGTTCTGGGAAAAGAAAGCTAGGGACTGTTTTTGCATCTGCGCGTAAAGTCTGTTGCGCAATTGGTTCACGATTCTCAAACCGATATAACTCATGATGACGGTTTGCGAGTAATTACATAATCCCTTGATCAGATAAATGACGATAACAGCGATGGGGAGCCATTTGAGCGTGTTGACATCTTTTTTCAGGAATATGTCATCCAGGGCCGGCTTGATCAGAAAAGCGAGGCTCGACGTCATCGCGCCCACCACCAGCATACAAAGAGCGGCAAGAAGGAATTTATTTCTGAAAGGCAAAGCCAATTTTAACAAGCGCTTAAAATATTTCATGCTGTCCCTTATAACATATCCAGCGCCAATTGGGCAGCCCTTATTGCGGCGCCGGGCTCGCCCAGCATGGCGCGAATCGTTAACAACTCTTTGATGATATTTTCTTTTCTCGCTTCGTCTCTTAAAATTGAAAGAGCTTCCCGGGCGATACGCGGCCCGCTGGCGTCGTTTTGAACGAGTTCCGGAACAATCGTTTTGCCGGCAATGATGTTCACCAGACCGATGTTTTGCACGTTAACGATCAGCCTGCCGATGACATAAGACAGTAGAGAAATTTTATAGACAATCACCATGGGAACCTTCAACAGCGCTGTTTCCAGGGTTGCCGTTCCCGAGGCCACCAAGGCCAGATCGGCGCAGGAAACAATATCGTATGTTTGACCGGAAATCACCTTGATGTTTACATGACATCCGGACATCATTTCGGTCACACTGCTTTCTTCCAGCGTGTCGGCCAGGGGCAAGACGAATTGTATTTCCGGTATTTCTTTTTTCAGAATTTCAGCGGCGCCTAATAATTCCGGCATTAATTTTTTCAGTTCCGACATTCTGCTGCCGGGCAAAATGCCTACCGTTATTTTATCCTCGGCAAGACCGAATTTCTTTCTCAGCTCCTGTTTGGGATAATGCGGTTTTACCATGTCCAATAAAGGATGGCCGACATAATCCACCGAAAAACCGTATTGACGGTACGTTTCCACTTCAAAAGGAAGAATCACCGCCATCCTGTTCACTGTCTTTTTTATTTGACGGATTCTACCTTTACGCCAGGCCCAGACCTGGGGACTGATATAATAAAAAACCTTTATGCCCCTTTTTCGGGCAGCCTTGGCCAGAGGAAGATTAAAATCGGGATAATCAATCAAAATAACAAGGTCCGGACGGCGTTCATCCATCGATTTTTTCATGGCGGCCATAATTTTTAAAATCTGTCTTAATTTCGAAAGAACTTCCGTCAGGCCGACAACAGCCATTTCGGAAGCATCGGCCAGGAGTTCCACGCCTGCTGCCTTCATTTTCTTGCCGCCGATGCCGTAAAACTTCAGGGTCGAATCCCTCTTCAGCATTTGATTGATCAGATGGGCGCCATGCATGTCTCCGGACGCCTCGCCGGCAACAATCATAATGGTTTTACTTTTCTTATTTTCGGGTTTCATCAAGGCAATCGGATTCTTTCATCTGGAGACTTTGTTAATCACATCGGCAATCAGCAAAATCTCTTCTGCGCTCAACTCCGGAAACATAGGCAGGGAAAGCACTTCCTGTGAACATTTTTCGCTTTGCGGCAGAGGATCTGAATCATGATGTAATTTCATAAAAACCTCCTGTTGATGCAAGGGAACCGGATAATAAACAGCGGAGGCAATTTCCTTTTTTTGCAGAGCGTCGGCCAGCGCGCCACGGTTATCAGAGCGAATGGTAAACTGGTGATAAACATGCTCACACCCTTCTGAAGCAACCGGCAGAATAATGTTTCTGCTGGTGATGGCCGAACAATACGCAGCAGCATGCCGGCGGCGTAACGCGTTGAACTGATCTATTTTTTTGAGCTTCACCCGGATAATGGCCGCCTGTATTTCATCCAGTCGGCTGTTGTAACCGATCTCCTGATGGTAATAACGTATGGAAGAGCCGTGATTATGAAGTATTTTTACCATCGAGGCGACCTCGTCGCTGTTTGTGACAATCATCCCGCCGTCACCGTAACCCGCGAGATTTTTACTGGGGAAGAAACTGAAGCATCCGATATCTCCGATGGAGCCGACCTTTTCACCATGATACGTTGCCCCGAATGCCTGCGCGCAATCCTCAATGACTTTCAGGTTGTATTGACGGGCGATTTCCATAATCGGCATCATATCCGCGGGATGACCGAAGAGGTGAACCGGTATGATAGCCTTGGTTTTGGCGGTTATTTTTTGCGCTATTTGACTGCAATCAAGATTATACGTATCGGGTGTAATATCCACAAAAACAGGCCTGGCTTTCAACGCGGCGACGACTTCCGCTGTCGCAATAAACGTAAACGGAGTGGTAATGACTTCATCGCCTTCCCCGATACCACAGGCGCGCAAAGCCAGCAGCAGTGCGTCCGTGCCATTCGCCACGCCAACCGCATGACGCACGCCGTGATAGGCCGCAACTTCTTCCTCCAGAGCGCTGACATTGGGTCCGAGAATAAAACGCGTGTCTTCCAGAACACGGCTGATGGCTGAGTCGATATCTTCCTTCAGCATATGATATTGTCTTTTCAAGTCCACCATCGGGATCATGTTAAAATTTCCTCGGCAACTTTCATTCTTCTGATGATTTCAACAGCCAGTTCCAGCGATTGGCGGGCGTCTTCT
>JASEHT010000086.1 GCA_030018675.1 Smithella sp. | reverse complement strand
AAACGGACGACGCAGACAACAAAGCTAGCCGAAGAATTCAACATGATTTTAGAACCAGCACTTATGTCCCCAGATATTATCCTTCAAATCCTTGATATCTTCCTGAAGCATCATATACAGGCTGGCGTTGCTGATGGCCAGCCCGCCCTGGTAGGCCAGCGCCGCGACCAGCATGATTTCATCTTCGGTGAACTTCCGGGAAAAGCTGCTGTAGATATTGAGCACGCCGATGATTTTGTCATGCGCTTTAATCGGCGCGTACAGCATCGAAACGATGCCCTCCGCTTCCTTCTCTTTTTTATACTGGATTCCGGGATCGGCGGAGATATCCTTGATGTAAATCGTCTCTCCCTGGAGGGCGAGCGCGATATTCTTATCGGCGGCCACCGGTCCCTTATTGAGGTATTTATCGCTCAAGCCGAAACTGGCCACCAGCTTCACGGTCAGCGTGTCCTCGTCCAGAAGCCGCACGGAAGCGGCCTTCAGGCGCAGCGCATCGACCAGCTCTTTCGTCATCGCCTGGATGATTTTTTTCACATCAAGGCTCGAGGAGATACTCGCGGATAAATCCAGAAAGATCCGCGACTGATTCCGTAATTTTGTTATCAGGTTGCTGTTTTCAATCGCTGAACCGCCCTGATCCGCCAGGATGGTAAGAAAGTCTATCTCGTCTTTGGTGAATTTTCGTACGTCTTTGGTATAGAGGCTGAGAATCCCCAGCATTCTGCCCTTATCCATCACCGGCACGGAAAGAATCGAGCCGATGCCTTCGGCTTTTTTCGCCTTGTGATTCGTCAGGCGCTTATCCGTCGTTGCATCGCGAAAATACATGTAGCCGTCTTTTAACAATTGAGGGCTGATTTTAACGGCGTGAGCCGTTCCCGCATGCACGTATTTGTCGGAAAGCCCCACCTGAGCGGCTGGCTTGTTATGAATGAAGTTTTCCAAATCCTCATCTATGAGAAAAATGACCGCCGCTTTGGCTTTCAATGCGTTCACTGCGGTGGAAACAATCAAATTAAGAATCTGGTCTTTGTCCTGCACGGCGCTCATCTGAATGCTTAGCTTGCTCAGCGCCCGAAAATAATTTTCTTTCGTTGACATACGTCTTCTCCCTTTTAATATGTCCTTGAATCATCCGCCGGCGGGAAAAATAAGCGCCGGCTATTTTCTCAAACCTTTTTTCGGGGTTTTACCGGTTTTCTTTTTCACCGGTTGATTCTTTTTGACCGTACGCCGGGTCTTGGTCTTTTCGGCCACCGCAGCAACATCGTCGCCGTCTCTTTCGCGAAGCCACTGAACGATTTTCGGCGCGAACATTCTCTGAAATTTCGAGCTGACGTAAATGCCGATGTGCCCGGTTTCCAGACAAATATCCTCGACATCCTTGCTCCCCACGGCTTTGGTCAACTGGTTGCAGGCCTCGGGCGGCACCAGATGGTCGTATTCACCGTAGAAATTCAGAAGCGGCATGGTCAGCTTCTTCAAATCAACCCGGCTGCCGCCCAGATACATTTTGCTCTGAATCAGAAGATTTTTCTTGTAGCCGTCTTCGACGAACTGGCGGAACGTTTCTCCGGGAACATCGGGACTGTCGAAAATCCAGCGCTCCATCCGCACGAAGTTTTCCACGAAATCCTTATTGTCCATGTTTTCCATGAAACCGACGTATTTGTCGATCATCAGGCGGGCGGGATTGAGCAGCAGAAATCCCAGATTCATCAGATCGCCGGGGATGTTGCCGTACGTCTTGATCAGTCCGTCCACGTCAATGTCCTTCATCCATACATGCAGAAGCCCCTTGTCCGTGTCGAAGCTCGAAGGCGTGACGGTGGTCACCAGATTCTTAATCTTATCGGGATGCAGGGCCGAGTACATGACGGAGAAACTTCCGCCCATGCAGATGCCCATTAGATTGACTTTGGGAACATTGTGCTTTTCGCGGATGAAATCAATGATGTTGTTCATGTAGCCGTTGACATGATCGTTGATGGTGAGAAAGCGGTCTTTGCGCTTGGGATATCCCCAGTCCACCATGTAAAGATCAATGCCGCTTTCCAGAAACGTTTTGACAACGCTTCTGTCCGGCTGCAAATCGAGCATGGTCTCCCGGTTGATCAGTGCGTAAACGACCAGCAGGGGAACGTTTAATTTGTTCTCCGCGTTTTCATTGCGGGTATAATGTTTGACCTTCACCCGGTCTTCTTCATAAACGATATCGTAGGGCGTGGTCGCCAACTCCGTATAAAGTTTCCCCTGCAACACTTCCGCGGCTTTGGAAACGCGCTGCTGCGCCTTTTCCGCGTCTTCGGCCATCTTTTCCAGAATCAAGTCGAGAGGAATTTTTGTCGAATCCATTAAATAGCTTCCCTTACAAAATCTATGACTATCAAGATTGTTTTATCATTTGCTTTTGTGTCATTAAAACCTTTTCGTCATTCCGGCGAAGGCCGGAATCCATTACCACCGCTGTCATTCCCGCGTGCTCCTGGCGGGAATCTAGGAATAAAAAAACTGGATCCCCGACAAGCCCATTCGGGGATGACATATGGTGGCCCATTCGGGGATGACAAAAAACGTCACTTTGTTCCTCCGAAGGATTAGCATTAACAACACTACTTCTTCGCGTTCATCGCGTTGGGAGAAATGCCGAGCATTTTTTCCAGTTCTTGCACTCTTTTTTTCAGCAAATAAAATTCTTTATACAAATCATCAATATCTTTCGTGGTCACGACGGGCAGCATCTGCAGATAATCATGCATCGTCTCGTTCCGGGCAATCATAAAGTCTTCAAAATTCTTGAGCACCCGATGCAGGGCTTCCGTGTAATCGGCCGACTTGAAAAGATTCATGTAGTGGCCTTCGAGAATTTTCAGCCACATCGCGTAATTTTCCTTGGTCGCGGTGGGAATCTTTCCCTCCTCCGCCATGGCCTTGAGTTTCTCCTGAAAAACCTGAAACGATTTTTCCAGCGGCAGATAAAGAATGAAAAGAAATTCGGCCAGGGCGGTCTCGAAAATATTATGTTTGTTTAAAAACTCATTGATGCGTTCCTGATAAAAACGGGTCAGGCCCAGCGGAGGAATTTTAAAATACTGCTGTATTTCCTTTTCATAAATCTCATTCAGGGCTTTGAAGATATCCTGATCCAGATTGTCGAACTTGTAGGCTTCCGTGCGTTTACCGATTTTTCCGGCTTTCTCCAGTAAATGATTTTGTATCTGCAAGGCCGTATCGAACCCGGTTTTGGCTATTTTCAGAAAGACTTCCGGCAGGGCTTGCGCGGCGCCGGCAGCCGCTGATCCGCCTTCCTTCGGGTTCATCATTTTGGAAAATGATTTGAACAGATTCAAATGCGTGTCGAGCTGTTGCCAATAACGATTCTGCAAAGCGGCCTGAGGGTTCAGGACGCTCGGCGAACCGGAGGGCATGGTTTTGGCCATGTTCATCCACATATCCGTCGCCATCTGCATCCACGGGAAAATGGAGGACTCGTTGAACTGTGCTTTTTGATCTTCTTCGGTCATTGAACTCCCCGCTCAAAAAAACTGTTGAAGAAAACAACAATTAAATGTTAAAAATTCATGAAAGAATATTTATTAACAATTAACGTTTCCGGAAATAATTAACATGAATGCCGGTTAAGCCTGAATTTTGACTATGGCAACAACCGCTAAAGTTGCTTCATTTTTAATATATAAGGGGGGGCTTTGTCAACTTAATTTGCCCGCCGCATTCGTCAAGGGCGGATGTGAAAGTCCCGTTTGAAAAAAAGAGAAGAAGAGGTGAATGTATGTCGAGTGAAAAAAATTCCAAAATCACGCCGGATGAACTGTTGAGTGTGATAGCTTTCTCCCCCGCCAACAACCTGGAAGGGCTTGATACCACCATTGCCTGGAAAAGCAAGATGGTCGGCCAGCAGATAAAAGCTCTGTTCAATTATCAAAAGACGCTCGATATTATCAAGAAAGGGCCGTGGCTTTTCGGACCCATGGCTATTGCCGCTTCCTGGCAAAGCGCCGCGCTGGATTCCATGCTCAGGCATGTCAAAGCCAGCGCCCGTCTGGCAGTCGGCGCGTCCAGAAATCCCGACGCCATTGCTGATAAGAACGGTTGGATATACAAAAGCTACTCCCGTCTTATTTACACACTGACCGACTTTTTCATCAAAGACGGAAAGTTCAACACGGAAAAAGCGCGGATGATCTGTACCACGCCCAAAGGCAAAGAATATCTGAAAAATTATATGGACGAGTTTGCCCAGCTGGAACACCAGTACAACAACATCGGTCTTTCACGCCTGAAGGCGATGAAGGAGATTTTAAAATGTCTGCTCGTCATCATTACGGAACAGCCGTACACCCATGAGCCGCTTCCGTTCGCCAAGATCAATCCCGATGGGACGATGAGAACATCTTTCGAGGACTATCTCGCCGAGAACCGCATTCGACTGGAAAATCTTTACGAAACCAACGCCTTCGATATCAAGGAATATTCCGAAAGGGCGACGCAGGGCAAAATCGGCTGTTCTTATTTTGAATACGTTGAAGGATCCTTAAATCACCGGGTGAGGTTGCGTTACTATCCTGTTCCCAAAGGCGTTAAACCCAATGGAAAAATCATCGCCCTCGCAACGCCATTGATCAACAGACCGGAACTGTTCGATCTGGCGACGGGGAAATCGGTTGTCGAGGCCATGTTAAAAAAAGGTTATACGATTTACATGTCGGATCATGGCGACCCGGGCTGGGAAGAAACCGAACTGGGACTTGATTTTTACGGAAAAACAATTCCCGATTGTTATTTTGACATCGTTAAAAAAAGACATCCGCAATATGAAATATACGTCATGGCTTACTGCATGGGCGGCACGCTGATGCTTCCCTATCTGGCCAGGCGCGCGGAAGAACGCCTCGCCGCGGGCAAGAAGATGGATATCACAAAAATCGCATTGATGGCCTCGCCGATGAAGTTCGACGACGAGGACAGCGGCCACAAGCCGATTCGAACGCTCATCCGCCGCGATTACGATGCTTATCTGATGAAAGAACTTTTCGGTTCGGTTAACATTCCGCCGCAGATTATTGAAGCGGGCATGAACGAAATACAGCCCGGCGTTCAATACACGGTTGTGCTCGGTTTTTACGGACGCGCCGAAAACAAGGACGCCATCACCGATGCGGCGCCTTTTCTTTACTGGCTGACCCACGGAACCAAATTCCCGGTCAACGCGCACGTGCAGTGGATTCAGAATGTGTTTCTCGGCAATCAGATTTACGAGGGCAAATTCTGTTTGCCCTCTTCCAATCCGAAATTCGACGGCAAGCCGGTTGATATGTCCATTCTGAAAAAGGCCGGGGTCAGGATATTCGATTATAAAGGGTCGCGTGATCCCATCGCTCCGGCAGGCTCCTGCGTGGCGGGGGAAACATGGGGTCAGGTGGATAAGGGAAATGTCAAATTCACCAGCGGCGGATTGAATCGTGTTATTGAAAAAAATATCGGGCATATTTTCGTTGTCAGCCGTAAATTGCTGGCCGAATATCTGGAATTGGTGGAAGATTTCTATCAGGATCGTTCGACCAGTCAGGTATCCGCCGTGAACGCAAAAAAATCCGCCGCTCGGAATGCTGTCAGCAATGTTGTGGATATTAAAAAGGCTCAGGCGAAAAAATAACTGCTCGTTGTCCTAATAAATAAGGTTTTCTCGACGGATGATTTCTGAAATCTGAAAATGTTTCTTTTCAGACAGGCGTGTCATTTGTGATATTTTCTGACAACGGCGGTGATCACGCCGGCGACACGCAAATCCGCCCTTGCGATAATATCGGGATATTTGGAATTGGCGGCTTCAAGGATGACCCTGTCGCCCTTCCTGCGAAAATATTTCATCGTCCAGTTGCCGTCCACCTCGGCCAGAACGATATCTCCGTTTTTCGGTTCCCTTTTGCTTTCCACAACGACCATATCTTTTTCCATGATGCCCGCGTCAATCATGGAATCGCCGGTGACGGACAGCAAAAACGAGTTTTCAGGATTTCTGACCAGATATTCATCAAAAGACACCATGCCTCGGGATTCTTCTTCGGCGGACACGGGCAATCCGGCGCAGACTTCTCCGGCCAGTTTCAACGCCCGCGGGTTGCGCGTGAGAGATAAAAATCCTTTGGCGTCTTTCTGCAAAATGCCGGCATCCAGTAATTTTGCCACCCAGAAATGAACGACGCTTTTGGAGCGTACACCAATAATTTCGGCCATTTCCGAATAACTTGGCATCCGGCCGTTATCCAGGAAAAAGTCGGTGATTTTTTTCTCTACATCCTGTAAAGTTCGCTTGACTTTCATGACATGTATGATATAGAACGATCGTTCTATTGTCAAGCGTTAAAACAAACTTTTTTAAATTTTAATAATTTTCATCTTATTAACACCGGGGTAGATTTTGAAAGAAAAACTGATAACTTTGCTGGCAACAGGATTCGGTTCAGGCCTTTCACCCTACGCGCCCGGAACGGCGGGCACGTTCGTCGGGGTTCTGATCTGTCTGATGTTCATACCGTTTCCCTGGCCTCTGCGTCTTCTTGCCGTCATGGCCTTGCTCGCTTTTTCTATTTACGTAGCCCAGCAGGCGGAAAATATTTACAAGAAAAAGGACGACCAACGCATCGTCATTGATGAAATCATCGGTTTTCAGATCACGATGCTGCCGGTGGGAATAAATGTTCTGAGCCTGTGCGCGGGATTTGTCCTGTTCAGGATTTTCGATATTTTAAAACCTTTTCCTGTTAAAAACCTGCAAGGATTACCCGGCGGCTGGGGGGTTGTGATTGATGATGTCGCCGCCGGAATTTACGCGGGCGCGGCTCTGTGGCTGTTGGTATATTTGTTCAAATTTTGAAAATTAATTGATCAGCTTTGCGAAATCAGGCGAATGAGACTGCGTCAAATGTAATTGCGAGAAATTGAAACGACCGAAGCAATCTCGTGTAGGGATGTTCCCCCGAACAATCCGACATGCGGCGCATTCGGGGAATGCGCCCTACATTAAATAAGATTACTACGCCCCGACGACTCGGGACTGTTAATAACAAAAGAGCATAACGATGTAATCTCGAATATTGGAGACATCTAACAAAGCTGAGGGGTATCTTGTGAAGATAGGAATTCTCACAATTGGAAATGAGTTAATGAACGGACGCATCGCGGACACGAACGCCTCCTTCATCGCGCGCGAAGCCAGTCAGCAAGGCTGGAGCGTGGAAGCCATCATGTCGGTGGGCGACGATTTCGCCGCTATCAAAGACCGGCTGAATTACCTGCTTTCCATGACCGACGCCGTCATCTGCTCCGGTGGTCTGGGACCGACTTCCGATGACATCACTACCGAAGCCATTGCCAAAGCTTTCAATCTTCCTTTATATACGGATGAAAACGTTCTGAATTATATTAAAGAAATATTTACCAAATTCAATTTCCGCTGGGTGGAAAACAACGCCAAGCAGGCCGTGTTTCCGCAGGGCGCCGAAGTCCTGCCCAATGCCAGAGGCACGGCGCCGGGCTTCTGTTTGCCCGTTAACGGAAAACTTATTTTCGTTATTCCCGGCGTTCCCGCTGAAGCCATACTCATGGTAACCAACAGCGTCTTTCCGGCTCTGCACAAACATTTTCCGCAGGATGAACTGTATATTGTCAAACAAACCATCAGGACATTCGGGCTGGGCGAAGCCGCCGTGGACGACAAAGTAAAGGATATTGATTTCCAATCGCTGGGTGTGAGCATCGGCTTTTATCCGGTGTTTCCCGAAAACCATATCGTTTTGATCGAGCGCGGCAAAAATCAGGACGAAGCGCAAAAAAATCTGCAAACAGCGCAGGACGAAGTTTCATCACGTCTGCGGGATTATATCTTCGCTTACGGCGAGCAAACGCTCGAAGAAGTGATTGGCGCTCTTTTAACAGAAAAGAAACTGACCATCGCGGTGGCGGAATCCTGCACGGGTGGGCTGATTACCAGCCGTCTCACCGATGTCTCCGGCAGTTCTGATTATCTGGAACGCGGGCTGGTAACTTACAGCAATGCCGCAAAAATCAGCATGCTGGACGTGCCCGCCGAAATCATCGAAAAGCACGGCGCGGTCAGCGAAGAAACGGCGCGACTGATGGCTGAAGGCGTGCGCAAACTTGCCGGAACTGCTTTGGGGCTTTCTTCCACCGGCATTGCCGGACCAACCGGCGGCACGAAAGAAAAACCTGTAGGTACGGTTTATATCGCGCTGGCCGATTCTAATAAGACGATTTGCCGACATTATGCTTACCGCTGGGATCGAAAAAGGAATAAGGACATATTTGCCGAAGCGGCGCTGTTTTTGCTGAAAAATTTTTTACAGGGAAAAACTTAGTTTATGGCCGATAACGAAAAAAATATCCGCGCTTTTCTGGCCATCGAGCCGCCGGAAGATATTTTGCAAAAGATATCCGGCCTGCAGGAAAAACTAAAGCGGGAAATCAGCGGCCGACTGAGCTGGACAAGACCGCAGGGTCAGCACCTAACCTTAAAATTCTTCGGTGATATTTCCAAAGAGGATGTCAATAACATTAGTGCCGCCGTGCAGAGGCGGGTCGTTGCGGAGCAGAAATTGAATCTGAAGGTTGAAACGCTGGGCGTTTTCCCGGATGCCCGCAGACCGCGGGTTCTGTGGTGCGGTGTAACCGGCGATGTGGAGGAACTTATAGCTCTCCAGAAAAAACTCGATGGCGATTTTGCGGCTCTCGGTTTTCCCGCGGAAGACCGGTCTTTCAAGGCGCATCTGACTCTGGCAAGAATTAAAGATTCACGCGAAATGACAGGCATGAGCGAAGCTCTAAAAAAATTCGATACGTTTACAGCCGGAGAATTTATCGGCGAGGAATTGATTTTATTTCAAAGTAATCTGACTCCGCAGGGCGCTGTTTATATAAAACTGGCGGAGTTTGCTTTGAGTGGATGATAAAGCAAACTGGATACCCCCGGCATTCGCCGGGCTTAGGGCCGGAGTGAAATCCCGCGTATGCGGGACAGGTATGACGATTGTGGTTAGGAAAGACAAAAAATATTGAAGAATCACGGGTATGAAAGCCCA
>JASEHT010000085.1 GCA_030018675.1 Smithella sp. | reverse complement strand
GGCGTATTTTCCCGCATCTATGCTGAACTGATGATACTTACGATCCCTTAATTTTACACACGTTCGGCCGCTGATGTATTTTTGTTTATGTTTCTTATAGTCTTTTCTATCCAATCCCATAATATAATAATATGGGTTGGCCTGGCGGAAACGAATCACCCAGTAAAGATTATCAAAAAAAATGTGAAGTTTACTTTTTCTGGGTTCCTCGGGATAGCAGGTCAATCTTTCCGAATGGATAATATTTTTTATAAAGATGGCTATGTGCTTCTTCATATAGAAACATATTTTATTCATTTTAATCTTTTCATAAGACATTTTTCCCTCCAAGTTTAAGCCTAATACTTAATGTCGGACAAATCTATTTAACAGTCAAATCTTTCCTGTATTGATCCGCGATCAGCTTCACAGCCCAGGGAAATGTTGAATGAGCCAGGCGTGAAAAAGGAGATTGCGTTTTGTTGACGCGCACTTTAACGCCTACTTTATTCAATAAAAATGAGGCTATAATTTTTGAAGTCCAATAAAACAAAAATATTTTTGATGTTAACGGAAAAAATGCGATCTTCCACCTCGGGCAGAGATTATTATTCGTTAAAAATTTATAGAAGGTCGCTCGCAACTGCGGATCAAAAGGCCGCATCGGAACACGAAGGCGATTCCACGCACCCTTTTTGAAATAGCCAAATTCATCTCGTGGAATTCCTCTTTCTTCAAGTATTCTTCTAGGAATGGGCCGGTCATAAACATTGCGCAGGGACCACCTTTTCATGTCTTCAGAGCGGCTTATCTGCAAAAGTAAATTTCTGAATTTACTAAGCCAGAAAAGAAAAGCGCAGTGGATAAATCCCGCTTTAAGTCTTACTTCGGAAAGTGAGATCGCGCCATAATCATAACCCACATCACCGGGATCACTTCCCCAGGCATAATCGCCGCCAATGCCTGTGAAAAGAATCGATGGACCGTTCAATCGATCAAGGTAATTGATCATCGGCAGAAAATTCGTCAGCCTTGTATTGGGCATTCCCGGGAAAAGATAGATTTCATTGGAAAGATCATCTTTATAATCGTATTGATCGAACTGAATACACTTCGCCCCCATATATCCGGCGATAGTGCTACCGTCCTCATCCTTCTTCCTTCTGGCCCTTAGAAACGCGGGACCTATCGCGGCAGAAGTAATGCAATTAAAAAAACTGCGGCATCCCGCCTGAGACGCAAAAGAGGAAACAGCGGCGGCATCGTATCCTGTGGAAATCGTCGAAAAAGTCATCAACGGATGCTGGCGCGCCGGAGAGGTCCAGTTATCTTTGAATCTCAGGAACGCTTCCCGGATGAAATCATTCAGACCGGTGAAATCGGAAAAATGATTTTTTTGCGGTTTCACTTCAATTTTTAACTTACCTGACGAATAAACGAGGTTGTCTCCCAGAATATTAAATATTTTTTCACGACGATCCAGTAAAGGCAATTCTTTCTCATATTTTTCGTAATTTTTTTGAAGATTTTTAAAGAAATTGGTGTAGTCTTTTACCGGGTCAAGGTCATAATCGGTGAAGGCCATAAGACATGGAAGCGAATTGCTCACCAGCAACTTTCCCTCAACAAATAAATAATACAATCTATCCGCCATGGAACAGGATGAAACAAAAGCAATCTTCTCATCCGCCAACCTCATACCTGTTCCAAACATCAGGTCTGTTTTATGAAAATCTCCGTTTTCAAAAGGTCCATCCCAAATACCTTCGACAAACCAATCCGTATGACACTCAACAAACTGCCCGTGAAAGACTTTTATCGTTTCTTTACTTTCATCCAGGATGGCGACCCACCCGAGTTTGGGAAATTTATTTTCAGATTGATATTCTATGGTTCTCATGTCTTTTCAATCTCAGCCTTGCCGGGGTTTCAAACCTGGCAATCGTTTCGTTTACGGGAATAAAAAACTGATTATTAAATAACAGCCGTGACTTCTATCTCGCACAGCAAATCGTCCCGGCAGACGTCGACGCCTATCTGAAACAGCGATTTTTCACAGGGAAATGCTGTTTTTTCTAGAATGTTCATACCGCTTCGCAGATCCTCGCTTCTTTTCAGATAAACGATGGCCTGCGCAATGGAAGAAAAACCGGCGTTTTGCTGTCCCAAAATTTCCGTCAGCACGTCGAGCGTGAATTTCAACTGCTTTTCAAAGTTACCGGCATAAACAGACCTTCCTGCCTTGTCTATGGCGGCCGTCCCGCTGATGAACAACAATTTCGACCTGATCAACTCCACAAGGACAGCGCGACTGAATAATTTGCCGTAAGCGGTTGGTTCGTTTTGCAAAGGAGAAGATATTTGTCTAATTGAGATATTTTTCCCGGAAAAAGCGCAAAACTCTATGGCTAATCGATTATGACCGATTGTGCGGCTCTGGATTCCGGTGCTGGCCGGAATGAATGTTTTGTCCTGGCCATGCCATTGTGAAAAAAACTTTTCCCTGGCTGTGTTTAATTCATCGTAATCCTTCAAAATATCATCCATGAAAATCCAGGTGCGAACCATGTCGGATTCGTTCATTTGAACGTTCTCAAGCACATCGCTTATTTTTTTGAAAGCGGCGTGAAACGAACCGGTAAGGCCGAATATCGGCGCGCCATATAAAACCGATGACTCGCCTGATGTGATTTTTATCGCGTGATCGCTTTTATCGGCTTTGGATGCTGCATCTTCAATTCTGGCGACAACCGACGCTCTCTGAAACGGAAGATCGGGATGACCCTTCAATATCAGCGGGGAGTTGCATCGGTCCGGCGTCGATGTCATTGACGAGTATCTGCCGGCCATATTCGCCATATCAGGCGGGACAATAATTCTTTCCTGCAGGACATAATCATTGTCGCCCGAAATCTCGGCGCATAAAGGCGGGAAACGCTCCGGTGACGTCATATGATTTTTCGTATGAAATTCAATATGAAAACCGTCGCCATGTACTATTAAATCTTTGGACATCTTATTTTCTCCAGGGAAAGATTAAATAGCACCTAGATGGCCGGTGAAACAGGAGTTTGGCGCAAAGCTTCCGATGCATGCTTTCAACGAAAATTTCCCTTCTTCGACAGAAGCCACGGCAACAAAACCGGTGCCCACGGCCAGAATGGCTTCCCCATCCCGGGAAGAGGCTATGCCATAACTGTCCTGACGGCAAATATGAGGGGCGGTTGCCGTATCAACCATTTCGCCTTCATCCAAACGCATCGTTTTATAAAGTTCCATCGTGGCGGCATCGATCAGAAAAACTTTATCCGGATAGCCGCTCACGCCAATCAGGGTTTTCCCCCGGTGGCGAAAAACGATATGCGTGGTAATGCGATAAAAATCGGGATGTGAAAATTCTTTCATCACTTCCGGTCCGTTTTTCTTCAACTTGATTTTTTTGATCGCACCGCGACCGAAAATACCCACCCGCGCCCCCATCAGCGCGATGTTATGACTTGATAAATAACAAATATCATTATCGCACGGATCGAATTCCACATGCGCAGCCGTCAGCATCGGCAGCCGCCATTCTTTGCCTGTTTCCAGATCCACAATGAGTACGACCGAAGGAATCACGCCCTTTTCACCAAAATTTCTCCACGCTGGAGGATTTTGATCTGACGATTCGGCAGGAACAGCTCCATCAGGCCGCAAACCGAGCTCTGTCAGAATCAGAAAACGTCGATCCGGACTGATGATCAACTGGTGCAGCGAATCGGAAAAACTTCCCTGCCAGACTTTTCTGATATCGTTGTTTCTCATCGACTGTTTCCATAGGGTTACCCGAACCTCTTTGCGCGGATTGAGCATGCGCCGAACCGTTTCCTCGACAGACCAGGAAGCAAACCATAATTCGCCTGATTCCTGATCAAAGCAGTTGGTGGTGGAAAGCATTTCGTTGCCGATTTCAGGATCAACTAATTCAGCGGAACGCGAATGAAAATCAAGATGCAAAAAACGATTGAAATAATTGAGGCCGACCTGGATTTGGCCGCTGCCCAGGGGAAGATAGCTGTGCGGAGCCACACAATATGCCCACCACTGCGCCTCTGATTGTCCGTAGGGGAAGTCGGCGCTGTCAATGCGACACACCTTTTTGGCGTCGGCAAACGCAGGCTCACAATGTTTCAACGCTTCGTGAAGGTTGATTTTTATTGACGTGATCCGGGGAAAGGATGATTCAAAATAATGATGCGTTTGAGCCAGTTCACCTTTATGTACTGACGGACTGATAATATCGAAGGATGGAAACCCTTCCGACAAAAAAGGCCGCTCATTCACCGATAATGTCAGCTTTGTATGTTTCATGGAAAACCGTGTGCAAATTTTTGGTGTTGAGAATAATGTTCTGTACGGTTGCTAAAAAATTATTTTGAGTTCCTTCGGCAAAACCTTGAAGGAAAAATGAGTTCGTTTTTCGTTTTCCGGATCGCCGTTGCGCTGGAGCAACTGTTGCGTCGAAGTGGTGATATTAATTTCTTGCGCTTTGTAATACTCCCCTAATCTGTTGCCACCCATAAGAGCAGTGGCCAAAGCGTAAAGCGTACCAAAGGGTCCGGCGTTTAGTATAAGAAGATGAAGAAAGCCGTCATCGAAGTGAGCCTGGGGCACAACCTTAAAACCGTATCCATAATAGGGGAGTTTTGTAATGACGGCCGTCAGGGAATTGGAAGTAGTCATCACATCTTTATTATCAGCGGTAACTCTTAAATCAGCTTTGATGTAACCGTCAAAGAGAATCTTTAATGTCGCCAGGCCATAGGCTGTAAAGCCACGTAAATCGTTTGCCAGATGTCTATCCCGTTCCAGCAGGATGCTGCCTTCGATGCCAATACTGGCGAACAAGGCTTTCTTGTTCTCGTCGCAACAAATGACATCTATCAAATGTTCAGTGCCATTTTGAATTCTGAGTGCGTTTTCCTTCGGACAGCGGGGAAGATTGAATGTATGCCGCAAGACATCGCCGGAACCGAAGGGCAGGAAACCCAGAGGAATGTCCCTGGAAACGCTGTTCATGACCAGGGAAAACGTCCCGTCGCCGCCGGCGACAAGAAGCGTGTCGGCCTTTTGGGAAAGTTCATGAGCGCAGCGGCAGAATTCCTCGGGTGATTTTGTATCGAGGCCGACTAAGGTCGCATCCTTCAGAAGGCCGACGATCTCTGTTAATATTTTGTGTTTGTCATTCAGAGATCGTTTGCCGGAGACGGGATTCGCGATAATTCCGTATTTCATTTCACTTCACTGCCGTATTGTATTTTCGATAAAAACCGCTTTGAGGACGCGAGACTATAAGTAGCATAATTTCCTATGTCAAGGGAATAATGGCGGCAAATGGGCGCATTACCCTGAATGCACCGTTCATATAGGGACTGATCGGCGATCAGTCCCTATAAACTTTTCGAAGCTTTTCGAGTCCAAGCTTCCTGGAAAGAAGCCTGTCGGTGAACGCGCGGGGAAGTTTGGCAACAAGCGGAAGCAGCGTTGAACCTTTTCCCAAGCGAATAAAACGGGGCGGATTTTCCCTGATAAGTTTGTCGACAAGTTTTTTTACAAATTCTTCCGTGGGCGTCGCATTTTCCTGAGACATATGCGCCCGCCTTGCAATAAAATCCTGTATCGGACCATAAGGCGTTTTCCGGAAACGTTCCAGTTCTCTGTCCGCATTAACGGATAAGCTGGATTTTATACCGCCGGGTTGTACCGTGATAACCCGGATGCCGAAGGGAGCAAGCTCGATGCGCAACGCATCGGAAAACGCGGTCACGGCCGCTTTCGTCGAACAATACGCTCCGGCGAACGGTGTGTTCAAAACGCCCGATATGCTGCTGATATTGACAATCTTTCCCGACTTTCTCTCAATCATATGCGGCACAACCGCCCGGGTTAGAGCAGCCAAACCAAGCACGTTGGTTTCGAATTGCCGCCGCAACTCGCTTGTTTCCAGTTCCACCAAGGGGCCGATCAGAAGCAGGCCGGCATTGTTGATCAGCATATCGATTTTCCCCGTTTTCGCGATAACCGCTTGCACACAGGCGTTGATCGATGTTTCATCCGTCACATCAAGTGCGGCCGTCTCAATCTGAAGCGCCTTTAAATCATCAATAATCTCCGGTTTCCGGGCCGTGGCAATTACCCGGCAGTTACGTTTTGCCAATTCAACCGCCAGCGAACGTCCAATACCGGTTGAGCATCCGCTGATCAGAACGATAGGGCCATTGTTGTTCATGAAGAACCTCCATATTCACGGGATGAAAATCTTGGTGGTCTCTATACATCAATGCATTGAATGAATATATGCATGGTGTTTTCTTTGTTTCGTATATTGTAAATCGGTTAAAAAATAAATGATATTTTTCACCTTTAGGGTCGATTTTTTTCAATCATCTTTTTTGCCGTTAGTATTTTCCTTCAAAACAATAAGTGTTCTTAATGATTGTTTTTATCATATTATTCAGCAACTTATCTTCAAATCAGGACCATGAGAATTTTTCCTTTTTAAAAGATTAAAATTTATTGACAAACGGAAGCGTTTTGTCTATAAAGACCAGTCTTAATTCAATTTAATAAGGATAAGTTATGTACGCAGTAATCAAAACAGGAGCAAAACAGCACAAGGTCAGCGAAGGTGATGTTTTATCTGTGGAAAAACTGACCGGCAACACGGGAGACGAAGTCGTTTTCAATGAAGTTCTGATGGTCTCCGATGAAAAAGAAATCAAAGTAGGTACTCCTTTTGTGGATGGTGCCAAGGTGGTCGGTGAAATTGTCGCCCAGAAAAAAGGGCCGAAACTGATTGTTTACCATATGAAAAAACGCAAGGGTTTTCACAAGAAAACCGGTCATCGTCAAAACTTAACCAGCATGAAAATTAAGAAAATTTCGATATAAGCGGAGGAAATCATGGCACATAAAAAAGGTCAGGGAAGCTCCCGCAATGGCAGAGACAGCAATTCCCAAAGACGCGGAATCAAAGTATACGGCGGAGAAAAGATTAACGCCGGCTCCATCATTGTAAGGCAGGTAGGAACAAAAATTCACCCGGGCAACAACGTGGGAATAGGTAAAGATTTTACTCTTTTTTCCCTGATTAACGGCGTGGTAAAATACGAAAGACTCGATAAAACGAGGAAAAAAGTAAGCGTATACGACGGGGCATAAGAGCTCATTGCCACATACCTTGAATTTAAAAGGCGCTTACACCAAGCGCCTTTTTTAATGAGGCAAGCTGAAGACGAGTGTAACGAAGTCTGAAGCGTAAGCCGAATTATCACCGCAGCGAAGCGGAGTGGGGTTGACGCTCGGTGACTATAGGAAGCGTAAGGCGAACTATCCTCGGAGGGTAGCGACGCAGGATAATAAGCACATTTTGGTATCTAGGCGCGCAGTGCCATGATAGAATCACTTATGTGATATTCAAAATGACCCGGGAAAGCATCCATGAAATTCGTTGATGAAGCTAAAATTTACGTCAAGGCCGGTCACGGCGGAAAAGGCTGTGTCAGTTTCCGGAGGGAAAAGTTTGTGCCCAAAGGGGGTCCGGACGGCGGAGACGGCGGTAAAGGCGGTGATGTAATCTTTATTGCGTCGGAAAGTCACCATACCCTTCTTGATTTGAAATACAAGCAGCATCAGATGGCCAAAAACGGCGGCCATGGATCGGGGAACAACCGCACCGGTAAAAGCTCGGGAAACCTGGAGGTCACCGTCCCCGTGGGAACGATTATAAAAAATTTCGACACGGGCGAGGAACTGGCGGATTTGTGCAGTCCCGGCCATACTTTCACCGCTGCGCGCGGGGGAATCGGCGGCAAAGGCAACGCTCATTTCACCTCGTCAACGCATCAGACGCCTCGCTTTGCCCAGGAAGGCATGGAAGGTGAAGAATTCACGCTCAAACTGGAACTGAAACTGCTCGCTGACGTCGGCATTATCGGTTTTCCCAACGCCGGAAAATCAACTTTTATTTCCCGCGTCTCCGCGGCTAGACCCAAAATTGCCGATTACCCCTTTACGACCATTACACCGCACCTTGGCGTCGTAAAATATTCAGACGATAAAAGTTTTGTCATTGCCGATATACCAGGACTCATTCATGGAGCGCACGACGGCGTGGGCATGGGCGATAAATTTTTGAAACATATTGAAAGAACATCGTTATTGTTCCATATTATTGACATATCCCAGGAACCGAACGCAAACGCCTGGGCAAATTTTACAGCCATCAACAATGAACTCGAAAAATATAATCCGGCATTAATCGAGAAAACGCAAATCGTGGCCATGAACAAGATCGACCTCCCCTTCGTAAGAGACAACGTCAAAAAAGAGGTTGCGCGATTCAAAAAAAAGGGCATAATATTGAACACATTTTCCGCCGTGACGGGAGAAGGGATACGGGAAATCTTAAACAAAATTGCTGAAAAACTGGATCAAACCGGACAATAGTAGGATCTATGGAAAATATTCGCCGGAAAATTCTCTCACACACAAAAAGAATTCTTATCAAAATCGGTTCCGCAGTACTTACAGGCTCCGACGGGCTTGATCTCAAACTCATAGATTCCATCGTAAAAGACATGGCCAACCTGGCCGGACGGGGATACTCGCTGGTGTTGGTGTCTTCCGGCGCCATTATTTCAGGAAAGCACCGCCTGAAAATCATAGAACCGCTTAAAAGCATTCCCGAGAAACAGGCCGCCGCCGCCATCGGTCAGGGAAGGTTGATGCGCGTCTATTCCAAATCGTTTGAGAAGTACGGACTATACGTGGCCCAGATTTTACTGACCTTATCCGATATGACCGATCGCCAGAGATATTTGAACATCCGCAACACCCTTTCAACGCTCATGGAATGGGAAACGATTCCCATCATCAATGAAAATGACACCGTCGCGGTTGATGAGATCAAGTTCGGCGATAACGATAATCTTGCCGCCATGATCGCCAATATCATTGAAGCGGATCTTTTCATCAATCTGACCAGCACAGAAGGTCTTTATGACTGCAATCCGACTTTATCCAAAAAGGCGAAACTGATCCATATTGTCCCCGAATTTTCCGAAGCCATCGAAGCCGCCGCAACCGCTGAAACATCTTCATCCGGCACGGGTGGCATGAAAAGCAAAGTGCAGGCAGCGAAGAAAGTTACATCGATCGGCATCCCCTGTATCATCGCGCCCGGCAAAA
>JASEHT010000084.1 GCA_030018675.1 Smithella sp. | reverse complement strand
CCGAAGAACTGCCTGATATAAAACGGGCGACAAATAAAATCGAAGAAACGACGACGGTTGACTCAAAAAGAAAGATTAACATTGATCCGGGGTATATATCCAAAGCTCATTTGATTTTAGCGACCGGCAAAAGTTACACCCATCGGCCCTATTTACGGGATGGAATTTATGCCGATTTAACCCTGATTTATCAGGGGAAGAAGTTTTGTTCTTTGCCCTGGACGTATCCGGATTACGCCGATGAGAAACAGCTTTTCATGCTTGGTAAAATCAGGGAGAAATATTTGTTGCAGTTAAAAATGTCGGGATAATGTCTAAATCCTGAATGTGTGGGGGAGATTGAATGATAAAAAGTATGACCGGTTACGGGCGGTGCGAAACCGTGTGCCAGCAGAAAAGCATTGTTGTGGAGGTCAAGGCCGTAAACCATCGTTTTCTGGAAACAGTCCTGCGCACGCCATCGGCTCTTTTTCCGATGGAAATGCAATACAAAAAGAAAATTACGGAAAGATTTAAACGCGGACGAATAGAAGTATTTATCAAATTGGAAGGAGACGGTTCGGAGACTTCCAAGATAAACTTTAATCCGGAAATCGCCCGCGCTTATTATGACGTTCTGAACAGGATGAAAGAAGAGCTTAATCTGGAATCGCCCGTGACTTTAAAAACGCTCGCCGGATTCCGGGATATTTTCAGTCCGTCGGCGGAGACGCAGTTGGATGCGGATTTTCTGATTCAGGTGGAAAAAACTTTTCTGGAAGCGCTGGACATCATGACCGGTATGCGGCAAGAAGAGGGCGTTATGCTGTTTCAGGATATGCAGATGCGCTTAAAAGCGATCGGGGACATTCTGGCAAATATTAAGTTGCGCTCGCCGCAGGTGATTCATGAATACCAGAAGCGCCTGTCAGACCGAGTGAAAGAGCTGACGGAAGGCTATACGATAGACGAAGCCCGCTTGGCTCAGGAGGTTGCCATCATGGCGGAAAAAACGGATATCACTGAAGAAATCGTGCGACTGAACAGTCACATCAGTCAGTTTGAAACGCTGTTGCAGAGCGATGACGCTGAAGGGAGGAAAATTGATTTTCTTCTGCAGGAAATGAACCGCGAAATCAACACAATCGGTTCGAAAGCGGGCGATGTTGCCATCGTCCGGGAGGTCATCGAAGTCAAGAGTGAACTTGGGAAATTGCGCGAACAGGCGCAGAATATCGAGTGATTTATGGCCAAAGGTTTATTCATGGTTGTCTCCGCTCCTTCGGGAACGGGGAAAAGCAGTATCTGCGATGGCTTGACGAAGGCCTGTCCCGGGATAAAATTTTCCGTTTCTCATACGTCCAGAGCGCCCCGCCCGGGCGAACAAGACGGGAAAGATTATTATTTTGTTTCCAAAAAAGAATTTCAACAAAAAATTAAAGCGGGCGAATTTATCGAATGGGTGGAAAATTACAGTCAATATTACGGTTCTTCCCGAAAAGAAGTGGAAAACGTTCTCCATTCGGGAAAAGACGTGCTGTTTGACATAGAACCGCGCGGCGCGAAAAAAATAAAGGAAACGTTGAAAGGGGGTATTTATGTTTTTATTCTGCCTCCCTCCAAAGATGAGCTTTTGAACAGATTGAGAAAAAGAGGTCATGAAACCGAGGACGTTATTCAGAAAAGATTCAAGCAGGCCGAAAGTGAAATAAAAGAAATTTCATGGTATGATTATGTTATTATTAACAAGGATTTGAAAATGGCGATCCGTCAGTTGATCGCCATTTATATCGCTGAAAAATGCAGGAGAAAAAGGTTAAGTAAAGAGATTAAACAATTTAATGATAATTTTTGATAAGGAGATTTTGTTTCAATGGCCAGAATTACAATCGAAGATTCTTTGAGAGTTGCTCAGACCAGATTTGGTTTGGTTTCTCTGGCGTCAAAACGCGCTCACCAATTGTTAAAAAGCTCAGAACCATTGGTTAAAAGCAAGAACAGGGAGGTTGTCACGGCGTTACGTGAAATCGCGGCGGGAAAGGTCATTTATGCAAATCCCGAATATTTAAAGGGATCCAAAGAAGACTTTAAGCCCATTCCGGACAGCTCAGAATTTATCGGCGATGAAGAATACATCGAATAAGCAAGCGGTCGATAGACTTATTTTCGCGCTGGATGCCGCCAACCGTGAGGATGCGCTGCATTGGCTGGATCTTCTTTCCGGCCATGTGGGCATGTTCAAAGTGGGGAAGGAACTATTTACTGCGGCAGGTCCTGAAATCGTTTCGGCCATCAAGAAAAAGGGTCAGAAAGTTTTTCTGGATTTGAAATTTCACGATATTCCCAATACCGTTGCGCGAGCAGTTGAAGCCGCCGTTGCTCTGGGCGTGGATATGTTGAATGTTCATGCCGCCGGCGGAAGTAAAATGATCCGGGAATCGGTTGCGGCTGCCGATGATTGCGCGAATAAGCTACAAAGGCAAAGCCCCGTCTTTCTCGCGGTAACCGTCCTGACCAGTTTAAATGATGAGGACCTGGTTGAAATCGGATTTGCCAGGCGAACAAGCGATTTGGTTGTTCATCTGGCCAAAATGGCTCAAGCGGCCGGCGCCTCGGGCGTGGTCGCCTCGCCGTTGGATATTGCTTTAATCAGAAAACACTGCGGTGAAGATTTTATTATCGTAACTCCGGGCATAAGAGGCTCCGCGGAAAAGCAGAAAGACGATCAAAAAAGGACGCTCAGCGCTTATGACGCCATCAAAGAAGGCGCTGATTACATCGTGGTGGGGAGACCTATCCGCGCTGCCGCTGATCCCCGGAAAACCTGTCGAGAAATTGTGCAGGAAATTGCAGAAGGTATGGCGGAAAAATGAAACCCTCACGTCATCGGGACGATCTATGGAGGTAATTTACGGCATCAATTCCATCAGGGATTTGCTCCGCCGACGGGGAGAAGAATGCAATAAAATAATCGTCGCTTCCGGACGCGGCGGACCTTCCGTAAAAGAAATCATAGAAACGGCCCGCGTCCATAAAATTCCGGTGGAGTTTACCCATCGGAAAGATCTCGATAAGTTGGCCGGGACATCTGAAAATCAGGGTGTGCTGGCTTTGTGCAAACCTTTTGTCTATGCCGAGCTGGATGCCTTGATCAGCAACCGCAATAAATCTTTCCGAACGGATCTGATTCTGGTTCTCGACAGTGTCATGGATCCCCAGAATCTGGGGTCGATCATTCGTTCTGCTCATTGTCTGGGCGCCAATGGAGTCATCATTCCGGAAGATAGGGCGGCCGGTATCACCGCAGCTGTCAACAAAGCTTCCGCTGGCAGCGTCCATCAAATTCCGATAGCCCGGGTTACCAATCTGGCCCAAACCCTCGATTATCTCAAAGATAAAGGTTTCTGGGTTTTCGGTGCGGATGCGCATGGCGGTAAGGATTTAACGGACGCGGATTTTGAATGTTCCGTGGCTTTGGTGTTGGGTGGAGAGTCCAAGGGCATCCGAACACTCCTGAAGAAAAAATGCGATTTTCTCATAACGGTTCCTCTGGCGGGAGATTTTGATTCATTGAATGTATCCGTTGCCGCAGGAATTATTTTGTACGAAATCACGAATCATCGGCTCAAGGCGTCTTGCATGAGTTAGCGAATCAGTTTTAAATTTCTTTCATAAAAACAAATTTTGGGGCCGTTGCCGCTTTTTAAACGATCACGGCTTGATTTGAACTTGTTGAATTTATATGAAAAGTGTGGTTTAGATGAAGAACCAAAATCATCCAGTATAGCGAAAGGATTCAAATATGCCGGTTTATATTTGGGAGGGTATTACAAGAAAAGACGAGGTAAGAAAAGGCGAATTGGAGGCGGTTGATGAGCTTACCGTCCGGGGCCTTTTGCGTCGTCAGGGATTCAAATCCATTGAAGTCAAAGCAAAGCCGAAAGATCTCATGGAGTATTTGCCTTCTTTTTTACAGGGGAAAGTCAAAGAAAAAAATGTTGTGGTTTTCTGCCGGATTTTCTCGACGATGATCAACGCCGGCCTGCCACTCATCCAGTGTCTTGATCTTTTAGGCCAACAGGAACAAAATAAAGTTTTTTCGAAAATCATTCGGTCTGTCAAAGAAGATATTGAAGGCGGTACCAGTCTGACCAATGCACTAAAAAAATATCCGAATGTTTTTGATGAGCTGTTTGTCAACCTGGTCGCCGCCGGTGAAGCCGGTGGTATTTTGGATGTTATTTTGGAACGTCTTTCCAATTATATGGAAAAAGCGATGAAGTTAAAAGCGCGCGTCAAGGGCGCGATGACATATCCGGCTGCGGTTCTCGTCATTTCTTTTCTTGTTGTAGCCTTATTGCTTATTAAAGTTATTCCCGTTTTCCAGCAGATGTTTGAAGGCATGGGCGGCGAATTGCCGGCGCTTACTGCGGCTTTAATAGCCGCAAGCCAATTCGCACAAGATTACTGGTATTTTGGTGTTGCCATGATCGTTGCTGTTTATATCGCTTTTAAACAATTTTATAAGACGGAAAAAGGCCGCTGGACGATTGATTCCTTTATTCTGAAAACACCGGTTTTCGGGCCCTTGTTAAAGAAAGTGGCCGTGGCCAAATTTTCCCGCACATTATCCACGATGATGAGTTCCGGTGTTCCCATTTTGGAAGGTTTGACCATCGTCAGTAAGACCTCAGGCAATGTTGTGATTGAAGACGCTCTTATGAAAACACGTCAGAGCATCAGCGAGGGGCAATCAATCGCAGAACCTCTTGAAAAATCCGGAATATTTCCCGCAATGGTTGTCCAAATGATTGCCGTCGGAGAGGCGACCGGCGCGCTGGATTCTATGCTCAGCAAAATTGCCTCATTTTACGACGATGAAGTTGACGTGGCCGTGGACGCGATGACAGCGTTATTGGAACCTGTTATGATGGTTTTTCTCGGAGGGGTTGTCGGCGGCATGATTGTCGCGATGTACCTGCCGATCTTTAAACTGGCTTCCGTTGTCGGCTAATGCAACCTTGCAAGCTTTAAATGGTCGGGATGGCGCGATTTGAACGCGCGACTCCTGCGTCCCGAACGCAGTGCCCTACCAAGCTGGGCCACATCCCGACACAGGGCGGACAATATAAAATTTATTTCCAATTGTCCACTTTTTTATTCATATTTAAACAAATCTTTAAGATTGATGAAAAAACAGGGGTTGTGGATGGTTTTTGTTTTCCATGATTGGTATGCAATGTATTTGTAATTTACGTATGAGCGTGTTATAAATAGGCAAAATTTCGAAAAAGGGTCATTATTGTGATTATTTACGATTTAAAATGTGAAAACGGACACACATTTGAAGGCTGGTTTAAAGACCGGGAAAACTGGATTTTGCAAAATTCAAAAAAACTGGTTGCCTGCCCGGTTTGTAATAACTGCAAGGTAGAAATCCTTCCGTCCTCGATTACCATTATGGGTAAAGATTCGCGAACGGAGAACAAAATACAGAACAAGGATGTCTTGCCGGATGTTTCGTTAAGGACATTGAATCAGTACATTGAAAAAAATTTCGAGGATGTCGGCGATAAATTTGCTGAAGTGGCCCTGAAAATTCATTACGGTGATGAAGAAAAACGGAATATTAAGGGAACGAGCACTCCCGAAGAGGAAGAGAACCTAAAAGAAGAGGGCGTCAAATTCATAAAGGTTCCCGTGTTCAAGATGGACAGTTGATATTTTTTTAATTTAAAATCTTACGATTAATACATTACACGTTTTTAAAAAACCCCTGCGGGTTTTTTTATTTGAAGGCTTTTACGTATGGGTAAATTTTATAAAAGCATTATCGAGAGCATCGGCAACACGCCTTTGGTTGAAATTAGAAAACTTCACGCCAACCCCAGAGTAAAAATTCTCGCCAAAACGGAAAGCGTCAATCCCGGGGGATCCATCAAGGATCGCACCGCTCTCTTCATGATTGAAAACGCGGAAAAAAGAGGAGCATTGACGCGTGATAAAATCATTCTGGAAGCGACAAGCGGCAATACCGGAATCGGGTTGGCGATGATCGCGGCAGTGAAAGGTTATAAGTTGTGCCTGACCATGCCGGAATCCGCCAGTGAAGAAAGGAAAAAGATCCTGCGCGCCATGGGCGCAGAATTGCTGTTCACGCCCGCCGGCCATGGCACGGACGGCGCCATAGAAGTTGCCTACAGGATGCTGCGCGAAAATCCGGACAAGTATTTCGGAACCGATCAGTTCAACAACGAGGATAATATCGCTGCGCATTATCATGGCACCGCGCCAGAAATATGGGAGCAGACGGAAGGCCGTGTGACCATGGTGGTGACGAGTCTGGGCACAAGCGGCACAGCTATGGGGATTTCCAGGAGACTGAAGGAAGATAATCCGCAAATCAGAATTGTCGGAGTCGAGCCGTATCTGCAGCATAAAATACAGGGTTTGAAAAATATGCGTGAATCCTATCGACCGGGAATTTTCAATAAAAACAACCTGGACGAGAAGGTCAATATTCTTGATGAAGACGCCTTTGAAATGTCGCGCCGGTTGGCGCGCGAGGAAGGCATCTTCGCCGGAATGAGTTCCGGAGCGGCCATGTTTGTGGCTTTGCAGAAAGCACGGGAAATGGAAGCGGGTACCCTTGTTGTCATCCTGCCCGATGGGGGAGAAAGGTATTTAAGCACGGAATTGTTCGCATACAAACAGGAAATCGTTACCCTGAATCTCTACAATGCCTACACGCGAAAGAAAACCCTTTTTAATCCTATCCGAACCGATGAGGTACGCATGCGCACATGCGGACCGACGATTCACGACACGCCTCACCTGGGCAACTACCGCCGGTTGGTTGTTTCCGACCTGATCAGCCGTTATTTAAATTACAAAGGTTACAAGGTAAAGCATGTTCTGGATATTGTGGACTCCACAGATAAATCGATAAAAGGGTCTGAAAAACAAGCCATGGCCTTAGATGACTATTCACGGAAATATTTGCAGATTTTTATGGACGACGTGAATTATCTGAATATTCGACAAGATAATATCTACGTGAAAGCCTCCGAAACTTTCGAGTCGATGTTGAAGATTGTCGAAAAGCTAACGGATAAGGATTATGCCTATGAAAAGCTGCATTCGGTCTATTACAATATTTCCAAATTGAATGATTACGGGTTTCTTTCCAAGATTGATTTAAAGAAAACGAGGCAGGGCAAATCCATCGATCTTGACGATTATGAAAAAGACAGTCCCGCGGATTTCGCTCTCTTGAAAAGATCAAGCCTAGGCGAATTGAAAAGAGGCATTTATCATAAGACGGTATGGGGGAACGTCAGACCCAGCTGGCATCTGGAGTGCGCTGCCATTTCCTATAAATATTTCGGTGCGAATTATGATATTCACATCAGCGGCGCGGATGAAACGTTTCCGCACTGCGAAAATATTCTGGCCATCAACAAAGCCTTTACCGGCCAGAACGGTCCGAATTTCTGGATCAGCGCCGAACTCGTCATGGTGGACGGCCGGAAAATGTCCCGCTCCCTGAATAATACCCTGCCTTTGTCACAGTTAAAAGAAAGCGGTTACAGCGGCAGAGATGTGCGTTTTTTTCTGATGAATGTGCATTATCGCAAACCGGTCAATTATTCCGACGGAGCGTTGCTGTCGGCCAGGAATACCATCAAGAAGATCGATATTTTTACCCGGAGGCTCCACTCGGTCAGGCATGATGGCCGGGAAGGTTTTGCGGATATCGATCAATTATTATACGATCTGAAAAATGATTTTATGGTTGCGCTGGATGATGATCTGAATATTGCAGGTGCGTTGGCGGCTTTGTTTAATTTCATCGGCAAAGTGAATATTCCCTTAACCAAAGGCATGATCAACCAAAGTGACGCTTCCAAGATTTTGGCCGCTCTGAAAAGCATTGATGGCGTTTTGAACATCATGGATTTTGAGGTTAAACCGGCACAGGGAGAAATTGAAGAGTTAATTAACAAAAGAGAAAAAGCCCGGAAAGCGCGGAAATGGGAAGAAGCTGATGCCTATCGGGCGCAGCTGAACGAGCGGGGTGTTGAAATTATGGATACTCCCGACGGAGTGATTTGGCAATTGAAGTAGAAGACATGGATCCTGTCAGAAAATCAGTCATAGCCGGTTCATGGTATCCGGGCAATCCTTCCGTCCTGAGAAGGGATATCGAGCATTATTTCAATTCCGTATCAGGGCCGAGAATCCAAGGCGAAATTGTAGGATTAATTGCGCCCCATGCCGGTTACATGTATTCGGGACAAATAGCGGCCAGCGCTTATGCGCTGATTCGCGGGCAGAAATATGACGCGGTCATTGTTGTGGGACCGAGCCACCGCTATGCTTTCCACGGCGTGTCCGTTTTCAGCCAAGGCGGTTATGAAACGCCTCTCGGCATCGTTCCCGTCCATCAGGACATCGCGGAAAAAATGAAGCAGATAAGCAAAATCGTGGTGGATGTCCCGCAAGCCCATCTGCAGGAGCATTCGGTTGAAATTCAACTTCCCTTTTTACAGATAGCGTTGGGAGAATTTTCCTTCCTGCCTCTCGTTATGGGAGATCAGAATGTTGAAACCTGCAGGCAGCTTGCTGAGACCATCTATCAAGTCTCTCGCGGTAAAAAAATACTGATCGTGGGAAGTTCCGATTTGTCTCACTTTTACCATTACAACGTGGCGAAAAAAATGGATGCCGTCACATTGGCATATTTAGAAAAAGGCGACGCGCGCGGTTTGTGCGACAGTCTCGAAAAAAGGGAAATCGAAGCATGCGGAGGCGGTCCGATGGCGGTGGTCATGCTGGCGGCTCGCCTGATGAAAGCCGATAAAATGCTGCTTTTGAAATACGCGAATTCCGGAGATGTTTCCGGAGACAAAAACTCGGTCGTGGGATATGCGGCTGCCGTCTATTTCAGAGAAACGTTCAATTAGCATCATAAAAAGGCTTGTCGGTCCGTAAACCGGTTTGTTATTTCTTTTAGCATTCTGCCGCAAGGAAGGAATATAATATGGAATTAACGGATAAAGAGAAAAATACACTTCTGGATATCGCGAAAAATACCATTGCCGCCGAAATGAACCGCGGGGAGACGCCCCGGCTCAACATTGATTCTGAAACCTTGAAGCAAAAAAGAGGGGCCTTTGTCACGTTAAAGAAGGGAGGTCAATTACGCGGCTGCATCGGATATATCAAAGCCTATAAGCCGCTTTGGG
>JASEHT010000083.1 GCA_030018675.1 Smithella sp. | reverse complement strand
GGAAGCCGCACCCGCGTCGCAGGGCATGTTGGAGCTCACCATGGCCACGCCCTTGGGCATATGACCTTTGATGACCATGCCCACCGTCGCCTTGGGCAGACTGCAGGCATCGGGATTCATCCCCGAATTTTCAGCTTCGTCGATGTATTGTAAAGACGCATCCGTATACAGAATGGGCAAGACGATGCCCATCAGTTCAAGAAGGTAGCAATTGAGGCCCATGGCCCGTCCGATATCGTAGGGGACCAGGTCCTCGAAGATGACCAGTCGCTCGGGATCGTTCAGCATGTTGCGCAGTTGATCTATGACCCCCAAGCAAACGGTGTGCACAACCAGACAGACGGAATCATGATACATGCCGCTCCTCCCTTGTAGGAGACGAGTGGCCAGTCCGTTCACCCTAAGCAGGATTAATATCCAGGGATTATGGTATAGCGCGCGGACGAAGCCGATTGGCCCCAGTTTAAAAATGGATTGCCCGATCCAGTAAAGAATCGCCGCCCAGTTCATGATCCAGTATTTTGCAAAAACAGCCGCATCCCTGGGATTCGGGCCGCGGGAAAGATACCCGGCCCAGGAATTACGCAAAAACCTCTTCGTGACATACGGCAGATCCGTGATTATAGCTTTCGCATCGTCAACAACAGTATTGAGCTTCATGCCATCTCCTTGTGCAGTTATTATTTGCCCATGCTTTCAATAAAAGCCTGTACCCTCGTGCGCAGCTGGCCCTCCGCGCCAAGGCGGTATTCCCGCTCCAGTTTCAACACCGGTATGCCCTTCTCGCGCAATGCCGCGACCAGCGGCATAGAATCCACACCCCAGAGATCGCAGAATTTGATGATCTCCAACACGACACCGTCAACTTTGTATTCCTTAACTATCTCAATAATAATATTCAGCCTGCGGTCGAATTCCTCCATCATCCGCGGGCAAACAGTCTTTTTGAAAACGTACTCGGCCATTGTTTTGTAGGGGTCGGCACCGTTGATATTTATCGTTTCGAATCCGGGAATGGTTCCGGTGCAGAACCTGTCTGCCACCACCAGGCCGCCCTGCGATTCGATAATCTTGATGAAGTCCGGATCATGCAGATGACCGCCGACGACCATCAGGCGTGCCCGGTATTTCTTTATCCCTTCGCGCTCGTCGAGTTCTTTTTTTAGATTTAAGATAAAAGGCAAAATGAGATCTTTGGGAGAAGCGAGCGCGGCCATCACCATTTGGTGAAACTCGGTGCCGGTGATGGGCGGATGTTGTCTCTTGCGCAACGCGCCGATGGATTGGACAACGCTTGCAAAATCGTTCCACTGGTTCATGGCTTTCTTCAGCGAGGCATCGCTCATGTCGACGTTGAAATGCGCGGCGAGCTTATCCGCGAGGTTCTTCAACTCCTCGGTCGTCCAGTCCAGCGTATCCTTATTTACCTTACGCGGCACATCCAGGATATAATTGAAGTCGGACTTTTTGAGATACTGAATGTTGTCGTAGAGCCTTTGCATATGGTTGCAGGACGGCACGAACACTTCCCCCCGGAGAAAATCAAAACGCCCGTCCATGGAGAACTCCATGAGGCTGCGTGCGTAAGAACACACGAAACTGGAAAGATAATTGTCCGCGATCTCGGTGCCGGCAACACCGGTCGCGTGCAGACGCACCGGGAAAAGTTTGTCCGCCATAAGTAAAGCCTCGGGCACGAACGAACAAGAATATCCGATGGGTATGCGTCCGTCCCGCGCCGCCTGTTCAACGAGACGGTTCTTCGGACTTTCCAAAAGCTCTTCAAATACCTTCATGGTTTTGCAGGGTGTCACCATAGAACTCTCCTTTCTTCGTTCAACGGCTGGTCTGTCAGTAGATTTTCTCCCCCGGCTTCAAATCGCCGAAGAGACGGGCAAAGATCGTGTTGTAGAGGCATAATATAACCACATTTCCGTACCACCAGGATTCACTGAAGGCCTTTTGCCCGCAGACATTCTGGCAGTGATAACAGCGGATGCAATGACCGTTGATCTGCGGGTATGGCGCAAGCGTAATGCTTTTCGCCGGGCATTCTTTGGCGCAGACTTTGCACTGATTGCATCGGCTCTCATTGAGCTTTGGCTTGGGCAGGACAATGCGCAGCAGAAACGGCTTCACGACAAGACCGATCAGAGGGAAAAACCCCCATGTCGGTTTCAGCGCATCCGGACGGCTTTCCGGCATGGCGCCTCCGTTGCCGGATTGTATATGTCTGTCCACAGCAGCGGCAAAATCGCGGGCCAGCGTTAAATCCTCGGTGTTGGGGCGGTTCGGCAAGCGCCCCGTGAGACAGGGGGCCGGATGATGAACCATGCCGCGACCCATGAAGCCGCCGATGACCGTGGCGCCTTTTTTGCGCAGTGTCTTCGTGAGGTCATAAAGGACGCGGCCGGACGCACCGCCCGCAGTGGCGAAAACAAACGCCGTTTTGCCGTTAAGAGACGGCCAGGACTCCATCCAGGTGAGAACCGGTGTCGGTGCCTGACTTTCGAAACAGGGAGAGCCCACGCCCACTAAATCACATTTTTTGAGATCCGCCGGTTTTGCCTCCTGCATCTTAATGATCTTCACAGAATGCATCTTTTCACGAAAGCCTTCAGCCATAGCCTCGGCAACTTTGAGTGTTTGTCCGGTTTGCGAAAAACATATCAAAGCAATCTTCATGGTTCACACTCCATCGGGTCTAGACAATCTGTAAATCCTGAATAATTTGATTTACGGTTTTACATGCGCTTGTATCATCGGGAAAATCGATAAAGGATCGGCCGTGATAATCAAATTCTCTGATCAGGTCGTCCTCCATCAGCCAACCCAGGACATTAATCGGCACATTGTTGATGATGTTCTGCGCTTCTCGTTCATCCCTGACCCGGTTCAGAATCATTCCCATGCTTTTATAATTGACGGCCTTGTTGTCTTCGGCAAGATGCTTGATGGTCCGGGCGACGTTTATGCCCTTGGCGGACGTGTCGGATATCATAATCAGATGATCGACGGTTTTCATCACTCTTCTGTTGATCTGTTCCACCCCCGCCTCTCCGTCGATCAGCACCACGTCGAAGTTTTTGGCCAGGTCCTGGATGATTTCTTTCAGAAGAGAATTGACCTTGCAGAAACAGCCTTCCGATTCCGGCCGGCCGATAGCGAGAAGCGCGACATTATTGAATTCCGTCAGGGCATCGAAGAGTTCATAATCAAGCATCTTTAGGGTGGCCGTTTTGTCCTGGCTTTCACCTTTTTGAATGGAATGGATTAAATCATTCCGGATGTCATCCACGGTTTTCTTGATGGGAATCCCCAGCGACGTGCAAAGACCGACGGCGGGATCGGCATCGATTGCCAAAATCTTGAGATTTTTTCTTTGGGCAAGATTCTTGACCATCAAAGCCGATACCGATGTTTTTCCCACACCGCCTTTTCCGCATAAAGCGATGGTTTTCGTTTTCTTATCCATGGGGGTTCCTCCTTTTTTCGTCCCGCGTTTTTTTCATCCCTTTGAGTTCTTCGACTTCATCACAGACATCATTATAGTCACACTCATCACAATCAGAATCTATTTCACTCAACATTTTATTGAGGGCGCTGATCGTCCGGCCGACATTTTTTGTAATCTCCTGCAACTCACCGACGTCTTCGGCGCTGGACGTCACAAAAAGAAACTCCACGGCATGAATATAATCCTTCTTTAAATATTCATGCCGCAAAGCCTCAGCCAGTACTTCAAAGGAAAAACCATTGTGCACGGCATCTTTACTAATGCGGCTCCATTCCCTTTGATATTGCGATACCGCCCTGATCATGTACCCTTTGAGATCGAGAGCATACCGCACCGCTTCCATTTCCTTGTATTTATCGTAGATCGTTTCCTCATCAAATCCGCTGACGTGGGCAAGCACAATCTTGCCGAAAGGCAAACTCCTGTCCCTGCTGTCTCCTATATCCGGACCGATGAGATGAATCTTTCCGTCATCAATGAGATCAGGCTTTTGAGTCCAGATAAGACAGGAGACGGAATTCATCTGCGGATTCCCTAATTCCACAGCCATGTCATCTGAGAGAACCACATTTCTGCCTTGACCCGAAAGCCAGGCGCTTTTTTGTTCCGCAACCGTCACGGATCTGCAATTTTTCTCTTGGATATACTTTCGGATACCCGTAAGGGTTTCTTCAAAAAGCTCCATATTTTTCTATTTCCCCGAACCGTTTACTTTATCCGCGGCAAAAAGAGCCGCGCCCAGAGCGCCGTTAATCTGGGGATCCTCCACTTTATGCAGCTTCACGCCGAGCGCGCGCTCCAACGACGCAAACATACCGGCGTTTTTCGCCACGCCGCCTGTCATGACCGCATCGGGTTCCACAAGAATACCCCTGGCCAGCGATGCAGCCCGGTTGGCAACAGCCTGATGCAGGGCATTGACGATGTCGGCGATTTCCTTCCCCTCGTTCACCAGAGAAATAATTTCCGTTTCCGCAAACACCACACATTGATTGGACAGGGTGAGTTTTCCCTTCGCCTTTTCGGATAGGGCGCCTAAATCTTCCAGCTTGATATCCAGAGAATCGGCGATAATCTCTAGGAACCTTCCCGTGCCGGAAGCGCACTTGTCGTTATAAACATAGCGTTCCACATTTCCTTTTTCATCCACACGGATGGCCTTGGCGTCCTGCCCGCCGATATCCACCACCGTTCGCGCTGAAGGCACCTGCCAGACTGCGCCTCGGGCGTGACAGGCGATCTCTGATTCTTCTGAATTCATGAAGGGAATATGTTTGCGTCCGTAGCCGGTGCCGACACAGTATCCGATGTCTTCCATTTTGATGCCGGCTTTTTCGACAGCGCGCTGCATAACGTCGGTTGCCGATTTTTCCGGCTGCGCCGACGCAAGAATAACTTTAGAAGCGATTACTTTCCCGTCTTTCATAATGACGGCCTTGGCCGTAAGCGATCCGATATCACAACCCGCTGTAATCATTTGGCACCTCCATTTGCTTTTTCCGCGGCGAAGAGCGCGGCCCCGATGGCGCCGGCAATCTGCGGGTCTTCGCGTCGTATCCGTTTAATCCGTATGCCCAACTGCTTTTCCAGCGCGTTGACCACGCCGCTGTTTTTGGCCACACCGCCTGTCATGCACACATCTCTCTCCAGACCGATGTTGTTGGCCAGGGTGGACATTCGGCTGGCCATGGCGTTATTGACTCCAGCGGCAATGTCTTCAATGGGCACCCTATCATTCAGATGCTGAATCACATCGGCTTGCGCCCAAACTGTGCATGCGGAAGCAAAGGTTACGGGCTGTTTGGATTTGGCCGACATCTCTCCCAGTTCATCCAGATTCAGGTGCATGACTTTAGCCATCACTTCCAGAAACCGGCCGGTTCCGGAAGCGCATTTGTCGTTGGTAATAAATTTCACCATATTCCCTTTGTCGTCCAGACGCAGGGCTTTGCAGTCCTGTCCCCCGATATCAATAACCGTTCTCACCGTCGGAACCAGCCAGCGGGCGCCTTTGCCGTGGCAGGCGATTTCCGAAACAGCTTCATGAACAAAAGATATCTTGTCACGGCCGTAGCCGGTGCCGACGCAGCTTTTGATATCCTTCATGGTCAGGCCGGCACGATTCAGAACAATATTCATGACCTCATCGGCCGATTCCCAGGGTCGAGCCTTTGATTTTATGATGACCGATTCAATAATCTTCCCGTCTTTCATGATGACGGCTTTGGACGTCAACGATCCAACATCGCATCCTGCTGCAAACATTAGACAAGCCTCCTTACCTTAAGAAATTCCATAAACCGCTCTTCCGTCGCTTCCCAGGACTGCACGCGTGAATCAAAAGCGTCGGCATACATGATATACGTCGGGTAGCCCGCTTTTTCCGTGTCCCGTGCGAGGAGCTTCACCATCCCCCAAGTATTGCGGCATCCCGGCGTTCCGTTATAGACAATAAAATCCGCGTTATAGATTTTTGCCAGACCCAGAGTATCCTCCAGCCACATATTGGGGGCGTCATAAGGCCCGCGGATGGATTTAATCATCGGCATGCGTGAATTAATCATGCCCAGACTATCGATCAACGCATCTTCGCTGGATGTGTCAATATGATAGGCTGCGTCTTCTTTATGATAATGTGCCACGTGCGGCGCATTGTGGGACCAGAAGTGACTCAGAATGTTGCCCTGGTAGCAGATGCCGTTGTCGTCCAACATCTGCCAGAGCTGCATATTCTGCGCGTAATGGTCGATGTAGCAGAAAAAGGCCCGCAGCTTTTCCTTTCCGCCGCTCAATCCGGAAATGTTTTTCGCGGCATTATCCCGGGCGACTTTCAGCATGGATTCGAGCACGCCGGTGCATTCCGGCATCCCGGCGAAAAGAAACCGCGAGGCGTAAATCATCAGGTTATAAGGAACAGGCACCGGGCTGGGTACGATGCGGGCCAGATCTTCCAGTTCGGCGATGATTTCATCCTGGCGGGCAAGTTCCCGGAGATTTTCCGTCAGGCGGGCGTAATCAAGTTTTTTCCCCGTCTGCGCCTCCAGAAAACGGATCAACGCCCTGAAGTCCTCCCTGTGATATTCGTTGGAGCGCTGCCCGGTAAGATCGGGCGGCATATCCAGTTGAAAGAACGGCTTGTTGAGGTAAGCTGAGGCAAAAGAAAAGGCGTTGGCATTGGTGTCGCAAACGCCCGGCGTATCCGTAACGAACATGTCGACATCAGTGCCGATGCCGGCCAGGTAAGCGCCGACGGTGCCGCGCTGAGAAGAGCAGGATGTTTCCGTGAATCCCACTTCATTGCAGTAGTCCAGAAATTCGGAAGTGCCTCTCTTGTAAATAAATGTCATCATCACGGAAAGGACTTCCAGGCAGATCGGTACGATATCCATGGCGTAAAAAATAGCCGGAGAAAAACAGAAGGTGGTGATGGCTGTCTTCTTGCCTTTTTCTTTCGCGAACGTCAGGTTTTCCATGTATTTGGAGCATATCTCGATAAACTTCTGGCCGGGTTCCCCTGTGCTGAGTATCGTGTCAACAATCCGGCTGAAGTAGGGAATATATTTTAACATCGCCTGGTATTCTTTTGGAGATCCGCTTTTCAGTCGCGACGCTGCCGCGAAGGTATTCCACAACATCCAGTCAAATTTATATTCTTTGGTTTCCTGTCTCATGCGACTTCCCTCCTCTGCTGTATTCTTTCAATAAAGGCGTCAACGCGCATCTTCATTCTGCCTGTTTCCACTAAAGGACCGTACTCCCGTTCCAAACGCATACAGGGTATGTCCTTGGCTTCCAGGTCTCTTTCAAAGATGCCGTTTTCCGCTCCGTGAAGATCGCAAAAACGAATGTTCTGAAGAACCACGCCATCGATCTTGGCTCTTTTAACTTTCTGCTCGAGGATATTCAGTCTTCTTTGATAATCGCCGTACATGCGGGGACAATCATTGTGTCCCAGATAGCGCTTCGATAGTTCAAAAACCGGATCGCCATTTTCACCAACCTGATCGGTATAAAAACGCGAACCGAAACAGAGATTGTCGGCAACCACGAGTGCTTTTTCCCCTTCCATCACCCGGACCAGCCCGATATCATCGTTGGCGCTGCCCACGAGCATCAGTCGCACCCGATTCTTGATTCCCGGAGATTTTTCCGCTTGGGCAATAAATTCTTCCAGCAGGGTATTGTATTCTTCCCGGGGCATCGTTGTGCCGGCCAGGATGACCGCCAGCGCTTCTTCTCCGCTGAAAGGCGGTTCATCCAACGTGCGCAGTGCTTCGAAACGATCCAGCAACCTCCGGCTTTCATTATAGACGCTGATGGCTTTTTTCAGATTCGCGTCGGTTATTTTAACGTTGAAATGTTCTTCCACGGCGGCGATCAGACGCCGGGTTTCTTCCGTAAACCACTTGATGGTATAGTCCTCGTACTTATGCGGAACGCCGTAATGGAAAAAGAAAGAAGGGATTGCGCCTTCGATATCTTTTCCCGCTTTCCGCCAGCATTCATCGAGCCTTCTCATGGAATCGCAACCGGGCGTAATAATCGCACCGTCTAAAAAATTGAACTTACCTTCTCCGGCGAGCTGCAGCATGCATTTCGGAAGACTGCAAATGAAGGGACCAAAGTAGGTGTCGCCTATAGTGGTGTCCGTGGCGCCGAATCCGCGTACTCTGAAAGGAAGGATGCCCGCAGCGTGAAATATTTCGTCGGGCACATACGAGCAGGTATAACCGACGACTTTTTTCCCGTCCTTCTTCCATGCGGCCACATATTTGTTGTTGAGCGCCGTGGAGGCCTCAATAAATTCCTTGATCATACGACTGCCTCCTTTCCGTTTATTACATTTTTCAAATAGGCGAGCGCTTCCTGCATTTCTTCGGAATCGTTTCCCGGATCCGGCTTTAAAAGATCCGCGATGCCCCTGATAATCGGCGGCAGCACTTCGGAGGCCACCGGTTTGAGAGATTCCACAACATCTGCCGTAAACCATCGGACTGTTTCGCCGGCTTCCTTCGCGTCAATGGCGTTGATGGTCTGCGACAGGGTGTTGCGTATGACGCCCGGCGTGATGGCGCGCACGCGATTCACAATGCCGCACAGGCTGCTGATCGTGCCGGCCGCTTCCTGGGCGTCAATCTCTCCCATGCCTCTGGCAAATTCCCGCGCGATCTCTTCCTCGGAAAAGAGACGCTCAAAGGCTTCGGCTTTGAGGCTCCAGTTTTTGATCAACGCGACCACGGACAGGAAGTGGTCATGGAATAATTCCCGGGAGAGATCGGGATTCTCTTCCAACTGGTCAATGAATGCCTTCAGAGATACTTCTTTGATTTCCGTCAGGAGCGCTTTCGCTTTGAGCAGAAGATTGATATCGACCGTGCTCATGGCGTCGCGTGTAAGGTGCGTCAGCGTATTAGGAAGCTGCGGATTGCCCGGCTCACCGATGAGCGTACTGCCGGTATGAATCTTGCGGACAAGCTCACTCAATTCATTAATCAGCATTCCGATATTTTTGCCGTCAATGTCGTTGATCAGTGAGAACACAACATCGCTCAGCAGATCCGGCGCCAGTTTATTAATCGGCGCCAGCGTTTCCTTGGCTGTCGACACCCCCATGTTCACGACGGCCGGAATCAATGACAACAGACAAATAACCTTGGCCGGGTACCGCCACATCTCTTCATTGATCATCATGACCGCGGCGGCAATGTTCTCCTGGTGAAAGTCCGCGACTTCCTTAAC
>JASEHT010000082.1 GCA_030018675.1 Smithella sp. | reverse complement strand
CATTCTTTATACCGCCCGCCTTTTAAGGAAGATTAATCGTCAAACGCCATCTTGGTTTTCCAGACTTCCCAAACCTTGCCTACCAGATCGGGACCGGGTTTGAGGGTGGTTTTGCCGGGTTTCCAACCGGATGGTGTAGCTTCGGTGCCCTTGGTTTTACGAACATGCTGGAAGGCCTGAATCTGCCGTATGCTTTCGCTTACGTTTCTTCCCACCGGCGGGGTCAGGACTTCAAATCCCTGAATGATACCGTCGGGATCAATGATGAATCGGCCTCGCGCTTCCACGCCCGCGTCTTCCAGATAAACGCCGAAGACACCGCCGACCTTTCCGCCGCCGTCAGAGAGCATGGGGAAGGGAACGCCGCCCTCGACCATTTTGGAGAGCTCATGATCGTCCCACATTTTATGGACAAAGACGCTGTCCACGCTCATGGAGAGTACTTCAACGCCCAGTTTTTTGAATTCGGGATATTTCTCGGCGACCGCCGAGATTTCGGTGGCTCAGACAAACGTGAAGTCGCCGGGATAAAAACACAATACGACCCATTTTCCCAGATATTCTGATAGTTTTACGGAGACAAATTTGCCCTTGTGATACGCAGGCGCCGTGAAGTCCGGCGCTTTCTTTCCTACCGTGACCATGCTTTTGACCTCCTTTGCAGGTGTTTGTTGAGGCGTTTCTTTCTTGACATCCGGTTTCTCGCCGACCGGACCGCCGGTGGGTCTGGCGCAACCGGCCTTGATTTCTTGAGCCATAAGCAAATACCTCCTTTCAGTTATTGTTCCCGTTTGATTGCTTTATTTTTTTGATTTCTTACTCTTCTTAATTTCTTCCTCCACTTCTTCTGCTCCTTCGGCATAAAACTTTTCTTCATCGGGGGCGAGTTCATGAAGCAATCTCAAGAACTCCCCGGCATGAACACGTTCCTCGTCGGCAATGTCCTTGAGCACTTCGATGGCGAGCTTGTTGTCGGTTGATTCCGCAAGCTGCATGTACAATTGAATGGCTTCATACTCTGCCGCCACCATAAACCGAATGGCTCTGATAAGTTCTTCTTTCGTAAGTTTTTTGTCCTTGGCCAATCCTGAAAAAGGTGTTCCGAATTCCGGCATGTTGATTCTCCTCCTTTCTTATTTAGTTTTGCGCCATAATGCTTGTTATTTAAAGTATTACGCTTTCTTTATTCCAACGGATTTTAGCCCACCGCCGCTTTTTCAATATCGCGTAAAAACGCTTTCAAATCCAGAGAAAATCTGGAAGCGACATCTTCGATTGAATCGAAAAGGCAGGTGCAGCAAAGACAGACACCTGCTAGCTCATCGTAACGGTGGAGAACAGTTTCCGTGGCTGGCCAGCGCGATACAATGTCGAGGAGAAGAGTGCCGGATGCAATGGTAACTTCAGATTCGGATTTTTTTGTCATTTATTTCTCCCTCGGGTACGGCCAGGCCATAATACCGCCCTCCATGACCTTGACGTCTTCCCAACCATTTCCTTCCAGCGCGAGCGCTGCCTCGTAACCGCGCAGCGATATCTTGCAGAAGCAAATAATTTCCTTGTTTTTGTCTTCCGGCAGTTCCTTCATTCGCTTGCGCAGCGCGCCAAGAGGAATCAGCGTCTCTCCTATGCCCAGACGCATTTCCTCAAATTCTTCCGGACCGCGCGTGTCAATCAGGAACGGTTTCTCTCCGGCCAGTAATTTGTCGCGCACTTCTTTACAACTGATGCCTTTCATTCGGCCTTTCATCTTGTTCTGCATGATATGAACTGTGGCGATGAAATGGTCAATCGCCAAAGAAAAGGGTGGCGCATATGGTAGATCGGCGTTGACCAAATCTTCAACGGTGAGTTTCCCCTGAATGGCCATCGCCCACTGGGCGATTTGTTTGCTGACATTTCCTGGACCGATGCACTGAGCGCCCAAAACTTGGCCTGTTTTTTTATCGGCGATGAGTTTGGTCACTAGAAGTTTTCCTTCCATGAAACCCGGCTTGTCGGGACTGGCATTGATCACGGTGATGATGTCCGGATACTCCAATCTTTTTGCGGTTGTTTCAGAAAGTCCCGTGGAGCCCGCCGCATAATCGAAAACCTTGCAAATGCCGGTTTGGATGGTTCCGGGAAAGGTTACGCAATTTTGCGAGGCGGCGTTTTCTCCCGCCACACGTCCTTGGAGGTTGGCCAGATCGCCGTAAGGAGCATGTACTTTTTTACCGGTAATTCGATTGAGCGTTTCCACGCAATCGCCTACAGCATAGATATCAGGATCGGAAGTCTGCATGAATTCATTGACATCAACGCCACCTAATTCGCCGATTTTCAAGCCGGCTTCTTTTGCCAGTTTGACGTTTGGTTGAACGCCGATTGCTAAAACCGCCAACTTGCACGGCAGTTCGATGCCGTTTTGAAGCTTAACTGCGGTAAGTTTTCCTTCTTCTCCTAAAAAAGCGGCGATGCCGTTTTCCGTGATGACATTAGCCCCCTTGCTTCGGACATGATTTTCCACAAGCTTTGCCATCTCCATGTCCAAAAAGGTAAGCAACTGCGGCAACAATTCAATGACTGTGATTTCAATGCCTGCCAGTTGCAGCGCTTCACAGGTTTCGATTCCGATGAGCCCGCCGCCAATGACAACCGCTTTTTTGATTTTGCCTTCATCTCGGATTTTGCGCAAGAAATCCGCGTCTTTCATGGATTGCAGGGTCGTAATTCCCTCGAGATCAGTACCCGGGACGGGCGGCATCCGAGGGACGGCGCCGGTCGCAATGATCAGTTTGTCGTAATTTAATGATCCTGTTTCGCCGGAAGCCAGATTTTTGAACGAAATAGTATGTTTTTTACGGTCTATATCCGTGACTTCGGTGTTAACGCGCGCGTCAATGTCCTTGGCGTTGAGGTAAAACATTGGGCTTCTTACAACACCAGCGGGTGTGCACAAAAGCATGTTGCGGTCGTTGAAATAACCGCCTACGTAATAGGGATAGCCGCATGACGCCATCGAAAGATCAGCTTCTTTCTGAAGAATAATAACTTCGGCGTCATTGTCAATCCGCCTTGCTTTTGCCGCCGCCTTGGGACCGGCGGCCGATCCGCCGATGACAATGATTCTTTTTCTTTTGCTCATGGAATGCTCCTTCAAAATTATTTGTTTTTGTTTCAATCCTCCACGCAAATGGCTTTGTTTTTCATGGCCTTGAGGGTCATGACAGCCAGCATGACAATAATAGCGGAAACTATAATTAACAGAATCGTGGCCAGATATTTAAAGAACAAGAGACCAGCCTGATGATACATCAAAATTGTAGCAATCGTCAGTGCCGCGAGCGGGAAGGTGTATGCCCACCAGGAGAGGTAATATTTTATTCTGGAGAGCATCTTCAATTGTGGAATCATCAGCAGGAAACTGAATAATCCGAAGTAATAAAGTATTCGCGCCATCGGATCGATGGCACCCGTCAATTTCATATACGAGATGAATCCTACGGCTGGTGGCGCAATTAGAATAAAGAGGGTTGGTAAAAGCCTCTCCGGCAGGGGATTATGAAAAATTAACCGGTATAACAGGATCGTAAAAAGCGCGATCCAGAAAATCAGGCCAATACTGAAGAAAAACCAGGAAACCTCCGCAGGTGCGTGGACGACTCCCGCAACCGGAACGAGAATATTGCCGACAACGGGAATAAACCAGGCCGGACTGATCGCGTTGATTTCCAGAGATTGATGGCGAATCCAGATGGAGATAATGGTGATGGTAAAAATAAACTGTAAAAAAGTTCCCCCGTACCACAGAATAGCGGACAAGAATGCGCTGCAATCCAACCACGCGATGGAAAGCAAAATAAGACTGATGGAAATAGCCGGGAAAAAAGAAAGTTTGGTAATATTCTTAAATTCTTTCCTGATTTCATCCGGGTGCTTAATGATTTTTATTATATAAAATGAAAGGATAGTCAGGAAAACTAAAGTACTTATTGCAAGCAGAATGGAACTGGTTGAGGCATTCAGATTCCAAATGCTTTCCGTGCGTTTCCACGCGATGGTTGCGCCGGTCAGTCCCATCACCACAGCAAAAAATGAAATGGGAAAGTTCTTCAATCGGTCGTTCATAAAAGTTGCTCCTTAATCTTTCGGCAACATAACCACTTACAACCGTTCTCGCATTGATCTAAATCAATGATTGTGAATTATTTTTTAAGAAGAGCCTCCATCCAATTTTCCGGTACCTGAACGGCGACAACTTCGCCCGTGGCACAAACCTGTCCTCCGGCAATCAGTTTGGATTCTATAACCACTTTTCGTCCTCTGATTTCCCTGACTTTTCCACGAATTTCCAGCGGTCCGTTTAATGGCGTCGGTAACAAATAATTAACATGTAAAGATGCTGTCAGAAAGCGAATCGGCGGCAGGGTATCCATTTCGCGATTCTCCGCACGATATTTTGCCGCCGCGGCTGTGCCTGTGGAATGACAATCTATCAGTGAGGCGATGAGTCCGCCGTAAGCCATGCCGGGTATGGCCATGTAACACGATTTAGGCTGATGAATGCAGACGGATTCTTCACCGTCCCAATAGCTTTTAATTTGCAAGCCGTCTTTGTTGAGTTTTCCGCATCCGTAGCAGTGGCTTAAATCGTCGGGATAGTAATCTTGAAAAGCTTTAGTGGTCATGCTTGCTCCTTTTAAAAATTAGGTGAAAGTTAATTTTGTGCCTGCCATATTCAAAATAAATTGTTCGGACATTTTCTTTTCGATTTCCATGATGGCCTTGCGTCCCGTGCAATGCGTAGGAATGACGTAAGTCGGATTCAACTTTTGAAGTTCCTGTGTCGTACGGTCGATAATTGTTTCAAAAAACGGACCTGAGAGATGAAACCCGCCCATCACCGCGTGAATTTTATCAATGCCGGTAGCCTCCATAGCGTAATGCACCGTATTGATTATACCCGCGTGAGCGCAACCCGAAAGAATGACCAAACCTTTGTCTTTTAAGTTCATGACAATGGAGGTGTCGTCTTCGATGGCATCCCAGGCTTCCTTGCCATTTTGCCGGCAGTGAGGAAGCGGCCATCCCATTTCAAAATCCGTTTTACGGGGTATTTCGCCCAAGAACAGAATTGTATCTTCCAGCAAAAGATATGGTTTTTCGGTTTCCACCACAGCTAGCCCTGCGGCTTTAACCATTTCCCGCGTCAATTTCGGAAAGTTGATTTTTAATTCCTCTCCGAATTTGAGATAACGCGGTGACTTAAAGGCCGAAGGATGAATGGCAAAAGGAATATCTTTTTTGCCGGTCATGGCAACGAGTTTTGCCATGCCCCCGGTGTGGTCGCTGTGGCCATGGGAAAGAGCGGCAGCTTCTACCTGAGTCATGTCGGCGTTAAGCGTTTCCGCATTTTGCGCCGCGCCGTTCTCGGAAAAGCCAAAATCAAAAAGCAGGGTATGCGTTTTGTTTACGACGATAGTTTGAACAAGCGCAGAAAAACCGTGCTCTGCCAACACAGAAGCCCGGATTTCTCCTTCTTTTAAAGGATTAGCGCGCGTGACAACCGTGTTACTATCCATTGCAGTAATTTCAATGTAGTTGTCCTGTAATGTCAGGATTTCAACCTTGTCCACAGCATTTAATTTTATTGCCGCCATAATGCCGATCCTCCTTTGATTAATGATCGCAAAGATTTTCTCCCACTTGCAGCGAGCCTGCAAAATAATCAGTAATCAGTTTTTCAGGTGTTGCAACCGGTGCGCCGACTACAACCTGGATACCCTGCTGTGCAAAGAGCTGTTGGGCGCGTTGACCCATGCCGCCCGCGATGATCATGTTCGCGCCCTGTTCGGCCAGCCACGGCGGCAATAGACCCGGTTCATGAGGCGGCGCGGGAATGTCTTCACGTTTAATGATTTTTTTTGTCTGATCATCGACTTCAACAAGGGCAAAACTCGCACAGTGACCGAAATGTGCGGTCAACTTGCCTTCTGCTAATGGTATTGCAATTTTCATGGTTTTTTCTCCTTATGAATTAAGTTTTTTTGTTTTGTCTAAACTTGCTGTAATTTTACCAATAATTTCCTGAAATATTTTCCCTGTCGGTGTTTTGGAAGAATGGTATACAAACACTTTGCCGGAATCGCCGGATTGAGCAATAGCCGCGTCCATCGGAATCGAACCAAGATAAGGGACTTTCATATCTTCGGCTATTTTTTTCCCTCCTCCACCGGGCAATATTTGAGTAACTTCGCCGCACTTCGGGCAGACAAAGCCGCTCATATTTTCGACGACACCCAGCACAGGCACATCAAGTCTCCGGCAGAAACTGATGGACTTCCTTACGTCAATTGCCGCAATCTTTTGCGGTGTCGTAACGATCACCGCACCGTCAAGAGGTTGAATCAACTGGCAGAGCGACAAAGGTTCGTCACCTGTGCCCGGAGGCGCGTCAACAATCAGATAATCCAGGTCGCCCCAGTGAACATCTGTTAGAAATTGCTTGATAACACCCATTTTCATTGGACCGCGCCAGATGACTGCGTCATCGGGATTTTGCAGCAAAAATCCTATAGACATTACTTTCAATCCACCAAATTCAACAGGGGAAAGTCCGTCAGGACAGCCTTTGAGTGTTTCATTTTCCAATCCCAGCATAGTGGGAACACTGGGGCCATGAATATCAACATCCAGTAACCCGACTTTTTGACCGCTGAGCGCCAGCTCCGTCGCGAGGTTAACTGCCACGGTGCTTTTCCCGACACCGCCCTTGCCGGAGAGCACAACAATTTTTCTCTGAATGCGGCATAGTGTCGACTGTAATTTTTGGCGATCTGCGTATTCTTCAGGGCTTTCATCCTTTTTCTGTTTTTGAGCCGAGCAACTGGAATCGTTGCATGTGTCACATGTTTTTTTCTTGGTGCTGTCCACACCACTTTGTGCTTCTTTTTCTTCCATTTTACTTTTCATGCCTCCTGAAGGTTAAGATTATTCCATAATTTTCGTATATCGTCGGCGCTGGGCGCGTCGATTTCCACAACCGCTTTTTGTTGAATTTGAGCACGCGTCACGGCGCTGTCGTAGCAAATGCGACCTGCAATCTTCGCGCCCCGGGCAACAGCTTTTTCTTCAATGCGAGCCGTCATTTCCTGATTAATGTCCCACTTGTTGACGCAAATCGATGCAGGGATCTGAAAGTGGCGCGCCAGTGAAAGCACCCTTTCAAGATCGTGTTCACCCGATACGGTGGGCTCAGTGACAATCAAAACCTGTGTGGCGCCGGTCAGTGAAGCGATAACGGGACAACCAATACCCGGCGGACCATCCACAAGAACGATTTTGTAATCTTCTTTTTCCGCCAATTGCCTTGCCTCCCGACGCACAGTTGAAACTAGCTTGCCGGAATTTTCGGCGGCGATGCCCAGGCGCGCGTGAACCATCGGACCACAGCGCGTGTCGGATATAAACCACTGACCGCAATGACATTCTGGAAAATCAATGGCCTCAGCCGGACAAAACCGCACACAAACGCTACAGCCTTCGCAGGAAACATGATCGATAAAATATTCAATACTTCCTTTATTGTTTTGCCTGGTTTTTACGGCGCCGAAACGGCACAGTTCAGCGCATACGCCGCAGGCCGTGCAGTCCGCCGGACGGATTATCGCTTCATTACCGCTTTCAAATTCGTGGCGCTCGCGGATACTCGGTTCCAAAACCAGATGTAAATCAGCCGCATCCACATCGCAGTCGCAGATAACAGGGCGATTCGCCAGCACGGCAAAGGACGCCGTCACGCTGGTTTTTCCTGTTCCTCCCTTACCGCTGATGATGACAAGTTCTTTCATGACGAAACCCTTCTTATAAAAGAATCACTCTGCAATTTTCCTGGCTATCAGCACATCTTGAGTGGGGCTATGATGTTCTTTCACATTTAATCCCAGTTCGATTAATGCATCTTTTGCATCTGTCATTGTCCCAGAATTCACTTCGTGTTTTCGTCCTTCGAGCGCGTGAATCTTATCTAATATGGCCAGACCGTCAGCATTGAAATCACTCAACACGATTTTCCCCTGAGGGGATAATATTCTGACAAGTTCAGAGCACGCCTTGCGGACGGAGGAAAGATGGTGAATCATATTCACGGCAAAAATAACATCAAAGAAACCATCATCGCAGGGAATATATTCAATATCCGCTGCTACAAATGTAACATGGTCTTGTAATCCGTAATACATCAAATTCAGCACCGCGTAACGTTGTTCTTCGGCCGAAATGTCAAAGGAAAAAAAGTGGTAACCATCACGCGCCAGAGCCAGCGTAAAATATCCCTTGCCCGTGCCCGCTTCCAGAATATTTCCGGCAATGGGTTGCGCTTTTTCAATAATGAAAGATCGCTCTTTTTCAATATCGTAGCCGAATGTTCTATAGAGCTCTTTGCGTTCAAGATATTTTTTATGATTTTCGACAACATCTATTTTCATGCGTCAACCTTTTTTTTGCTTGATTCCGAAATCTTATAGAATAAACCGTTATCGGCGCGTATTGAAGATATGAGATGTTTATCAAAAAGATTCTTAAGTCTTTTCGCCGCGTCATGCGGGTGAAGTCCTAACCCCAGGCAAATTCCATCCAGGGTGCACGGTCGTCGGGCCAGAAGGTCTAACAGATCCATGTCTGTGGATTCTGATCCGGTTGTTCCTGTAAGATCAACTGATAAATCGTTGTGAAGAATTTCGACAGGCGAAGAAAAAAAACATGTGAGTTTTTGCATCTGTCTTGAATCAACGGCACAGGCGAAATCTTCATAAGCGGGACGGCTCACGGTAGTGAGCTGAACTTTTTCCACACCAATTTTTTCTGCCAGCGAGGCTATTTCTTTTGCCTCCGGTATCATCGCAGTAATTCCGGTAATTAAAAGAACCTCCAGCCAGATGCGGCCTGTAAATTGCCGGGAAAAATCAATCAGACCCTGAACCATCCCGTCAAAGGAAATATCTTTATGCGGGCGGTTGACATATTGAAAGAGCTGAAGGTTACTGGCGTCCAGGGAAGGAATAACGATATCCGCTTTCATCAGCGACTGACGGACTTCCGGAAGATATAACAATGAACCATTGGTAATCACGACCACGGGTATATTTGTAATAGCCTTGATTTTCTCAATCAAGTCACCGATGCCCGAATGCAGCGTCGGTTCTCCGGAACCGGCCAGACTGATATAATCGCATACAATTCCTGAAGCCAGTTTATCCTTGAGTTCTTTCATGACGTCATCTATCGGAACATAGTCGCGCCGTTGGGTTGTTTTGTT
>JASEHT010000081.1:9167-9460 GCA_030018675.1 Smithella sp. | reverse complement strand
ATCAGGGTGGCCGCTCCGTAAAACCCGGATTTGGATATGTAAGATAATTTTATGCCGTCGCTCAAATTCGCGGCATCGTAAATATCGGCCCGCGAGGACCGGTTTAATTCGATGACCACCGCCACGAGAATCACCACGATCAAAAGAACGGTGATCAGCGCGACTCCCCGCTGTCGGGATTCCGTAGAAGTCATGAGCAAGGAAAGCGGACGGTTTTGCTCTCCGGACCGGTTTTGTGATTGATCATGTCGTTTTGCGAATTTTTTTTCCATGGCTTCTACTTATTCACCGGG
>JASEHT010000081.1:0-9157 GCA_030018675.1 Smithella sp. | reverse complement strand
AAATTTATACGGGTTCTCCGTCTGCTTCGCGTTGGCCAGAAAAAGCTCTATTTTTACGGCCGCCGGCGGCATTCCCGCGCCTCCCTTTCCGGACGAAGAGGTGTCCCAGGACTCGGTTTCCATACCGGCAGCGTCGTAAAACGTCAACCGGAATGCATCAATGTTTTTGCAGATGATAAATCCCCCGGGCAGATCCCGGCTATCTTCGGGTTTGGACCCCGAAACATCCGATCTCCAGAGGGAAAAGCCTTCTCCGTCATCGTTTTCACGCACGTCATAGCCGATGGCCGCCGGACGTTGGGCGGTTTGATTTTCGTCGAAGGCCAGATGGGAAGCCGACCAGAAAGCCAGCCAATGAAAATCCCGTCTGTTGAGGGTTTTCCGGTCCGCGCGCAAGTCAAACGAGCCGGCGGACGATTGCAGGGAGGACAGGTCCTTGATCATCCTGTCCATCGATATGCGTACCATCCGGTAATTTTCCATTTCTTTTTCCATGTCGCGCGAACCCGTTAAAATGCCGCTGTAGGAGGCGTAAACCGTCGCCATGACCACGGAGAGGATGAAAATGGCGATCAGGATTTCGACCAGTGTGAAGCCGGCATGACCGCAGATGGATTTCTTATTCCTGTGGGTCATGATTTACGCCTCCGGCCTTTTGTAAAGGATAAGCGTGTAGGTGCCGCGGCGGGCGAATAATTTGTTGGCCACAGTGATCTCGATTTTCTTGAACTGCGGCAACTGCGTGTCGGTGATGTCCAGCCGCCAGACGTATTCAGGATAATCAGGGCCGAAATCACCGCTTTCGCGCCTATTGGAGAGGGAGGAGGTCGTTTCCGCCTCGACCATCTTGCTTTGAGCCAGCAGCGAGGCCGTGGTCATGAAGCGGGAATCCGTGGCCATGGAAATGCTCTGCGAATAAAGCTGAAAGACGGAAACCAGCGAAATGGCCAGAATAGCCATCGCCACCATAATTTCCATGAGTGTGAAACCCTTTGAATCGATTCTATTCATATCGTCGCGGAGATTTTATCGCCTCGAAACGTTCACCGGAACGTCCACGTATCGGTCGAAAACATCCGTCACACCGAGAAAAGGACTGATGACGATGGTCATCGCATCTTCCTTGTGCGCCAGGTGAATGACCGCCGGGGAACAAATGTTATTTTTTCCGAAGACGATTCTTACCTCGCCTTCGGCCCTCTTTTGATTGTTCAAATCCACAATATCCGTGATCAGGACATCCGACGGAAGAAACCGGGGCCTGCTCTTGATGTCATCCTGTTTTTCCGGGGTCATGTCGGACGTGATGATCCAGTAAGCGGAATCGGACAGGTTGATGCAAAGAACATAATCCACCTGATCGCGGACGGCGTCCGCGCGCAATTTGCGCTCCAGACCGATCAGTTGCCGCGATGCTTTCTTGAGGCTGTCGCCGGAGAGCACATCCCTGGTGGCGGGAACCGCCAGCACCAGCACAACGCCGATCAGCGCGATAACCAGCAATAATTCGATAAGCGTAAAGCCGCGCTTATTCAAGTTCCCAGTTATTGATGTCCTGATCGACGCCTTCTCCACCGAATTCACCATCCTTGCCCATGCTGATTAAATCGAAATCGCCGTGGCTGCCGGGACTCAGATAAACAAATTCATTGCCCCACGGGTCTTTGGGAACCCGGTTTTTTTCCAGATATCCGCCCTCGCGCCAGCTTTTCGGAAGATTGCCGATCGTCGGGGCCTCCACCAGCGCTTGCAGTCCCTGTTCCGTTGTGGGATACCCGCCGTTGTCGAGCTTATAGAGCTTCAGAGCCGATTCCAGCGCAGTCATCTGAATTTTTGCCTTGGCCTGCCGGGCCTCGTCGGGCCGTCCCATGATGCGGGGGATAATCATGCCGGCGAGCACGCCCAGAATGACGATCACCACCATCAATTCGATTAGGGTAAAACCCGCCTGTCTGTTCCTTCTATGTTTAAAAAGTTTCATAATCCACCCCTGTTTATTTTTAAGTTTTATTACGCTTGCATTTGAAGCTTTGTAAAAAGGCCAGAGACAAGGCGCGCAAATCCTGAGGAATGAGGCCTACTTTTATGTAGGTCGCAGTGACGAGGGATGCAGCGCAACGCAGCAGATGGTCTTTTTACAAAATCTTCACCTGACGAGCTGGTTCATTTCAAATATCGGCAGCAATATGGAAACGACAATAAATCCGACCACGAGACCCATGAACAGGATCATCAACGGTTCCAGCAGCGACGTCATCACCATGATGTTCGCCTGCGATTCGTTTTCGTAGGCCACGGCAATGCGGTTGAGCATCGCCTCCAGCGAGCCGCTTTGTTCTCCCACGGCGATCATTTCCGTGACCAGCGGCGGAAAAAGACCTGTTGCGGTCAGCGGTCCGGAAAGTCCCTTGCCTTCTTCCAGGTCTTTCGCGGCCTGATGAATCGCGTCGCCGATATGCACGTTGTTGACGATCTTGCGGACAATTTCCATCGCCGCCAGCAGCGGCACGCCGCTTTGCAGTAATGTGGCCAGTGTGCGGCAGAAGCGGGCGATGGCGATTTTGCGGTTGATCGGTCCCCAGACCGGAATTTTCAGCTTGGCGCTGTCCCAGACGCGTCTGCCCGCGTCCGTTCCGGCGGTAAAATACCTGAAAGCGATGACGGCCGCGGCCAGCAGCAGCAGAATCATCCACCAGAAAGATTTCAGGAAATGGCTGACTGTGATCAAAATGGTCGTGATCAGGGGAAGGGTCTGGTTCATATCCGTGAAGATTTCCGTGATTTTGGGAACGACGAAAGTCATCAAAAGAAAAATGACCATGCTTCCGATGAAAAACATAATAATGGGGTAGGCGAGGGCGGAGCGGATTTTGCTCATCAGCTCCTGCTGGTTTTCGCTGAAATCGGCCAGCCGTTCCAGAACCAGATTGATGGCGCCCGATGCTTCTCCCGCGCGCACCATGTTCAGGTAGAGAGGGGGAAATATCCGGGGGAATTCCGCCATGCTGTCCGTCAGACTTTTGCCCTCGTTGACCCGTTCGCGGATTTGCGCCAGTGTTTTTTTGAGCAGGGGATTTTTTTCCTGCTGCATCAGGATGGAAAGCGAAGGCACCAGCGGCAACCCCGCGCCCAGAAGCGTGGACAACTGGCGGGTGAAAACGGCAACCTGGCCGGTGGAAACCCTTTCCCACACATTGATTTTCAAAGCGGCGGACGCGGCGGATTCTTTTTTGGACTGGGATGGGTTGATTTCGACGGGATAGACGTTTTCGTCCCGGAGCTGTTGCCTGGCGGCGGCGACGCCCGAAGCGTCAATAAAGCCCTTGACCTGATTGCCTTTTTCATCCAGGGCGATGTATTCAAAAACACTCATTTGTTCTGCTCCGCCGAATCTCAAACCTATCAGCGCATGTAACACAAATTTGATTCTGTTTCAACGGGTTATGGTCGATCAAAAACAAAGCAGAAAGAGGCTTGCAGCCTCTTTCTGCTTGCGGATGATGAATTTCTTCAGCTACGGAACTATAGCGGAAAGCTCATTCGATTCAGCGCTTTCTCCGTTTGCATTGACCGCGGTTATAACAGCGTAATATGTGGATTCACTGGGAGGAAGATCCTCCACCTGGATATATCTTTCAAAAGGAGAATTCGGGCCCAATTCCTGTAGTCCTTCATAAGAAGTCTTTCTGATTCCCTTGGCCGGACCGAAGTAAACTTTAAAGTCGGTTATGGTAGAATCTGCCGCCCCCCGTTCCTCCCATGCAATTTTTACATTATAAGTTTCATCGCCATCTACAAAAGTTCCGAATTCAAAAATTGTGAACACAGGCGCCATTGGCGGCGGAGTTGTGGTGGGTGTCGCATAAGCAGGGAATGACCCAGAGCTTTCGATTCCATCCTTTATGGATGCGACCCAGAACGTATAAGTCCGGCCGTTGACCAGATAGTCTTCGCCTGTGTTGTATACCCACTCGGTGATGGTAGATTCGTTAACAATTTGTGAGTCGATTGCCTGTCCATCAACAGCAACAAATGCTCCACCCATATCTGTCGCGCTTGTTTGCCATATGCAATAAACCGTGTAACCGTCAACGCCGTCCACGGGCGTCCAGGTGACGGTTACTTCTTGATTGCCCGCGTTGGCGCGGACGTTTTCCGGCGCCAGCGGCCGTGGATTTGCGAGAGGTATTGCCGTAATCGGGGTTGCCAGGTCGCTTTCGCCGTTTTCATTTTCGCCAGAGACGGAAAAATAATATATTGTGCCGTTTGTGAGGGGCGTGCCGTCAGCCAACTGTGTTACAGTGAAAGGGGCGCTGATCACGCCAGTGGCGACCTTAGTCAATGAATTTCGGGAGGTTCCTACATAAATGTTGTAGGTTTCGGCATACGGGTCCATCAGCCAATCCAGGGTTACTTCCCCGTTTCCGGCATCAGCCCTGAGCATAAGGTCGGCGCGGTACGTAGGCGTTGCTTCCTGGATAGTTTCTTCAGTACCGGAAGAACAGGCCGTGACAACAGTCGCCAGCAGGACTGTCAATAATAAATATAGCAATTTGTTTTTCATGGATGCTCCTTTTGTCCTCTGAAAAATACGTGCCGCCGTTTTTTGCGGACAGAGAGAAAAAGAAAAAGAGACGGCGATTCACGAGTTTTTTCGGGATGTTTACAATAGGATATTTCCCATCAAAGGCGGCGACTGTCAAGCTAATTTTTGCGTTGCAGAGCGTCTATGTAGCGGACGCTGATTGCATCGGCGGGCTCAATACAGAGGCTTTTTAAATAAGCCCGGACAAAGCCCTTGAGAAAAACCGCCGCCGGCAGTTTGTCGGTTTTGCCCTCTTCGATGTCATGCAGATAATCGAGCCGGATTTTTGTTTCCTGCTGAATTTTCTCTATCGCCACGCCCAACCCGGTTCTCATCGCTTTGAGATCGGCGCCCGATATCTCCTGCCGCGCCATGATTTCCTGAATCAGCGGATTTTGTGCAATTTTTGCTTTCAATTCCGCGTTCTGAATTTTCCGCGCGGGAGAGTTTAACTGCTGTCGGTTGATTTCGAAGATATTCACCGGTTTTTTAACAGCGGCGCTCTTCTCGCCGGATTCTGAAATTGCCGAAGGATCGAGTTCGCCGTCGTAACGCGTCCGCTGGGCTTCATTGATCAGCGTGAAATAAGCCTTGTCCAGAAGCGTCAGGATTTTTTCTCTTTCGTCCCGCGAAAAAAAAGAATAACTGACCATGGAATCGGGCTGATACATCTGCAGGGCGGCATTGTAAGCGGCGCGGATTTGTGCGGCGGTAGCGTTTCGTTCGATATCCAGCATTTCGTAGTAATTCATCCGGTCAAAATCTTTTTCCACTGGCGGTCTCCGTCGAAGTCTTACAAGTAATTAAGCATCATCTGTTCGCCGAAGGCGTTGCTCATTGTCCGGTTCAGGACGCGCAGGTCGTTCGCGGCGCGCGTGTGGGGGTAACGGTCCAGAAAGCACACCCGCTGGCAGATGGCGTCATGGACGTGTTCGTCGTAGGAAATGTTGCCGGCAAAATCGACATTGATGCCGAGATGCTTTTTGATGAATTTGCATATCTGCTCGCCGAGGGCGGCATTGTCCTGTTTGCGGACCTGGTTGAGAACGAGCTTGAAGCAAAAAGCGTTAAAATCCTTTTTGATGAGGGCGTATTTTTCAGGAAATTCCTTTTTGATGATGGGGACAATGTTTTCCGGCTGGTGACGGGAATCGTCCCCCAGATGCTCTTTGACCTTTCTTCCCAGGGCTTTAAAGTCATTGGCGGAAAAGAAATGCCGGATGCGGCGCAGGTATATGGCGCGCATCAGACGGTAAACATTTTCGATCGATGTGGGTTCCGGCGTGGTGATGAATATGCCGTTGTGCGAGGCCAGAAAAAAATCGATGGTGTTGAAGGCTGTGCCGGCTCCGAGGTCGAGAATGATGTAGTCGTATTTCAGTTTGCCGATGGCCTGAAGCGTTTTTATCTTCTGTTCATAGGGAAGATTGGCAATGTCGAGACTGTCATGCGCGCCGCTGATCAGAAAAAGATTCGGAAACGGCGTTTCCAGAATGGCGTTTTCCAGATTCGGGATTTTTTTTGTAACAAAGTCGGAGAAACATTTTTCCGGATAGGGCACGTCCACCATGGTATGCAGATTTGCCGCGCCGAGATCAAGATCAATCAGAAGTGTTTGTTTTCCGGATTTGGCCAGAAGACGTCCCAGAGAACTGGCGAGGAAACTTTTTCCCGAGCCTCCTTTTCCCCCTCCGATGGGCCAGATATGCGCCATAATCAACCCGTGAAATATATTTTGGTAACCCATATATGATAAATAAATGATATTCAAGCGATAAATACACGCCGGGCGATTTTTCGGCGGACAACTTTCTTGACATCTGTTGCTTTTAACCATAAAAACTTATTCATGATGAACAAAGAGCCGGAAATCAGAGTAGCGCTGTTGCAGCATTATAACGAGGCGTCCTTGGTGTTGAACGGCGACTATCTTTTGCCCGGCGGCCGCGTGATCAAGGGCCGTCACTATGTTTACGCCGATCAGGACAATGTGCTGCTCGTTGATGCCTCCGAAAATGAAATCGCCCGCGGCGGGGAAATTATTCTATCCGCTGCCGTTGATTCCTGCTTCACCCTGACCGATGTCAAAATCGGCATTGATTTTCACTGGCAGAGAACGCAGGAACAGACGTTTCGCGGAAACATCATGCTGCTGGCCGATGACAGTTTGTCTTTTCGTCTGCTGAATGAAATCCCGCTCGAAGATTATCTGGCCAGCGTTATTTCCTCGGAAATGTCGGCAGAGGCGCCGCTGGAATTTTTAAAGGCGCAAGCCATTGTCGCGCGCAGCTGGCTGGCAGCCATGCTGAAAAAAAAGACACTGCCCCGGCAAGCGTCGGGAATCCGTAATGAAGACGAATTCCTCGTCTGGCAGGATGTCAACGATCACGAAGGTTTTGATGTCTGCGCCGACGACCACTGTCAGCGTTATCAGGGAATCACCCGGATCATTTCCGATAATGTTCAGGAAGCGATCCATCAGACCCGCGGGCATTTTCTGGTTTATGATAACGACATCTGCGACGCGCGTTATCACAAATCCTGCGGCGGTCAGACGGATATTTATTCTACGGCCTGGGAAGACAGGAATTACGATTATTTGAATAATATAAGCGATGATCTGAGACAGCATTCTGCGGTGCGCTCGGAAGGCGACGCCGAAAGATGGCTGGCGGGCAGGCCCGGCGCGTATTGCAATACAACGGACGGGGAATTGCTGAAAAAGATTCTGCCGGCATTCGATCAGGAGACACCGGATTTTTATCGTTGGCAGGTCGCATATGAGCGGGAAGAAATTGAAGAAATTATCGGGAAGAAATCAGGAATTGATTTCGGCGAATTAAAAGATTTGGTGCCTCTGGAGCGTGGGCCTTCCGGAAGAATTTTCCGGTTGAAAATCGAAGGCTCAAAGAAAACAATGATTGTCGGCAAGGAACTGGAAATCCGCCGCTGGCTTTCGCCAAGCCATCTGTTGAGCAGTGCTTTTATCGTAGAAAAAATAAAAGAGTCTGACAACACGGTGAAAAGTTTTATTCTGAAAGGCGGCGGCTGGGGACACGGCGTGGGCCTTTGCCAGATCGGCGCGGCGGTCATGGCCTCCAAAGGATTCAAGGCGGAAGAAATCCTTGCTCACTACTTCACCGGTGCTCAGATAAAAAAGATTTACTAAGGATATGTCATTCCCGCGTAGGCGGGAATCCAGTGTGAGTAAAAACGATGTCCGAAACAAAAACAAACACAGCAAATCATACGAACAGGAATCCCTGGCTTTGGGTGCCTTCTCTCTATCTGGCCGAAGGCATCCCCTACATGATCGCCATGACGGTCAGCGTGGTGCTGTATAAAAATCTGGGACTCTCCAATACAGAAATCGCTCTTTACACCAGCTGGCTTTACCTGCCGTGGGTAATCAAACCGTTCTGGAGTCCTTTTGTCGATATGTTCCGCACCAAACGGTTCTGGATTATTCTGATGCAACTGGCCATAGGCGGGGCTTTTGCCTGCGTGGCGCTGACCCTGCCTGCAGCCGGTTATGTGAAATACACGCTGGCCATTTTCTGGATCATGGCGTTTTCGTCCGCCACGCACGATATTGCCGCCGACGGTTTCTACATGCTGGGGCTTGATACGCCGCAGCAGGCAGCGTTTGTCGGCGTGCGCACCATTTTTTACCGTATTGCCACCATCGCGTCCAAAGGCGGATTGGTGATTCTGGCGGGATTTCTGCAGGAACACGGACATACGGTCAAGTCGGCATGGGCGGTGACATTCTTTTTCGCCGCCGTTGTTTTTCTGGCCTTGTGCCTGTATCACTTTTTTGTCCTTCCCCATCCGGCGTCCGACCGCAGCGCGCCGCTGGATAAAAGCAAAGGCGTCGTCGCGGAATATTTCCGGATTATGTCTTTGTTCTTCCGGCGCAAGGATATCGTTGTCATCATTTTGTTTCTGCTGTTCTACCGTTTTGCCGAAGCGCAACTGGTGAAAATGGTCGCGCCGTTTCTGCTCGACGCGCGGGAAGCGGGCGGCCTGGGCCTTTCCACGGCGGAAGTCGGCGTCATTTACGGCACGGTCGGCGTCATCTCGCTGATGCTGGGCGGATTGCTCGGCGGCTACGCCATTTACCGCAATGGTCTGAAATTCTGGCTGTGGCCGATGGTGATTATCATGAACGTGCCGGATTTGATTTTTGTTTATCTGTCGCACGCTCAGCCGGACAATGTATGGCTTATCGGTGCCGCGCTGGCGCTGGAACAGTTCGGTTACGGCTTCGGTTTCACCGCCTATACCATGTATATGATAATGATTTCGCAGGGCGAATACAAAACCGTCTTTTACGCCATTGGCACGGGCATCATGGCGCTGGGCATGATGATTCCGGCGATGGGCAGCGGCTGGATTCAGGAAATGCTGGGCTACAAAAATTTCTACTTCTGGATTCTCGCGACAACCATCCCTGGCTTTATCGTAGCGGCTTTAGTGAAGATTGATCCGGAATATGGGAAGAAGTAGCGACTCCGTAAAAAATCCATCTGCTGCGTTGCGCTGCGCTTTTCGTCATTGCGACGTATAACC
>JASEHT010000080.1 GCA_030018675.1 Smithella sp. | reverse complement strand
TTGCTCTCGGTCAACTCATTGAAAAGGACCGCATCTGCTCGAAAACCATCAAAAAACATGTTCAACCTAAAACACCTCCTCAAAAAATCATGGAATCTCAATACATCCAGCAAAAGACTAACGACGCCCTCACAAAACAACTTGAACTCATTAACCCTTTTGAGCTAAGAAACATTATGGAAATAAAGCTCAAAAAGATTACATGGCTTCGGTAACATTTTTTAATGAGGCATAGGACGATTATTGGATTGACAAACCAAACTAGTTTTTCTTATACTTCACAAATAAAAAAATGCCTTCGGCGACAAATTGCTTTTTTTTGAAATATCTGGCGCCTTGACGAAATGTGATTTTTTTGAACCCCCCGCACTGAGGAGAAAATAAATGGCAAAAATTGACGCGTTTTTCAATCTTATGCATGATCAGGGCGCATCGGATCTTCATATGGTCTCCGGACAACAACCCGCTATCCGGATTCGCGGCGACATTGAAAGGATCAAGTATGATGTTCTCACCAATGATTCCCTGAAAGTGCTTCTTTACGAAATTACCCCGGAACATAAAATCAAACAGTTTGAAGAAACCGGGGATATTGATTTTGCATATGAAATCCCTTCTCTGGCGCGCTACCGTGTCAATTTCTTTCAACAGAAAAACGGCATGGCTGCTGTTTTTCGTGAAATTCCCGATAAAATCCAGACCTGCCAGCAACTGGGCCTGCCCAACGTCATCGCGAAACTGGCGGCTCTGCCGCGCGGTCTTGTTCTGGTCACCGGACCGACCGGAAGCGGGAAATCAACAACGCTGGCCGCTATTATTGATGAAGCCAACCGTATTCGACGGGATCATATCATCACGATCGAAGACCCCATTGAATTTGTTCATAAGAGTCAGAATTGCATCATCAACCACCGGGAAGTCGGTGTTCATACAAAAAGCTTCTCCTCCGCGCTCCGTGGTGCGTTGCGTGAAGACCCGGATATTATTCTGGTGGGTGAAATGCGCGACCTGGAAACCATTTCGCTGGCGATTGAAGCCGCCTCCACCGGTCACCTGGTTTTCTCCACGGTTCACACCACCAGCGCGCCCAAAACGGTGGACAGAATCATCGAGGTCTTTCCGGCTACGGAACAATTGCAGATTCGTTCGACATTGGCCGATGGTTTGCGCGCGGTTGTTTCCCAGGTGCTGTTCAAGCGGGTTGATATAAAAACCCGATGTGTGGCGCTGGAAATTTGCATCGCCACACCGGCGGTGCGCAACCTGATTCGCGAATCGAAAACCTATCAGATTCCATCCATGATGCAGACCGGCAAAAAATACGGGATGCAGCTTCTGGATGACGCCATTATGGATTTATATAACCGCGGCTGGATAAGTGGTGATGACGCTTATATCAAGGCGAATGAAAAAGGACGGTTCCGTCCGCTCTTAAAACAGCCGCCGACAGATTTCACAGAAGCATAACGCATTCAGCGAGGACCGTTTATGAGAAAACCGGAGATAGATCATATCCTGACCAAAATGCTGGAGTCCCATCCCAACATTTCCGACTTTATCATCACCGTTGACAAACCTTTGCAGGTGGATTCGGCGGGGCAGTTGGTTCCTGTTACATTAAGGCCGCCGTTTGAAAAATTGACTCCTTTTCAGACGGAGATTTTCGCCCTGAATCTGATCAACCGCGATCACCGGTTAATGCAGGACCTGATTAAGGAGGGAGCTTGCGATTTATCCTATGAATTGCCGGGAGTCGCCCGTTTTCGTGTCAACATATTTTCGCAACTGGGCCACTACTCCATCGTCCTGAGAAAACTGGAATCCATCGTTCCGTCCTGCGCGGAACTGGGATTGCCGGAAGCCTATTACAGAATCGCCCGCGAAAAAAACGGCATTGTCCTGATAACGGGTGCGACGGGCACCGGTAAAACAACATCTCTGGCAGCGATTATCAATGAAATCAATGAACACAGTTCGGTGCATATCGTCACGCTGGAAGACCCGGTGGAATACACGCATCCTCAAAAACAATCCACCATCAACCAGCGCGAACTGGGCAAAGACTTCGATACATTTGTCAACGGGTTACGCGCCGCCATGCGTCAGGCGCCCAAAGTCATTCTGGTGGGCGAAATGCGCGACCGGGAATCGGTGGAAATCGCCTTGAACGCGGCGGAAACAGGCCATCTCGTTTTGAGCACCCTCCATACCATAGACGCGGGACAGACGATAAACCGTATCATCGGCATGTTTCCCCGGGACGAAGAGAACCAGATTCGTCTGCGCCTCGCCGATGCCATCCGCTGGATTGCCTGTCAGCGTTTGCTGCCGCAGGAGGGCGGAGGACGCGTCGCCGCGTTTGAGGTGGTCAGCACCAGCCTGCGCGTGAAAGACGTTATTCTGCATGGTGAGTCCGAAGGAAAAACGTTCCACGACATCATCACGCAGGGGAAGGCTTTCGGCATGATGACGTTTGACGATTGCATCATCACCCTTTTCAGCCAGGGGATCATCTCTGAAAATACCGCCATCGCCTACTCCACCAACCGGGCGATCGTCAATCGCGGCCTCGATATGGTTAAAAAAACACGGGGAGAACAAACCACAACGCTTGGCTCGTTGGAAGTCGACCGAGCCTACGGGAAAAAGAAGCCGGAATCATGGAAATGATACTTTTACGCAAATCACAATAAACGGACAGGATTTGATATGAGCAGCGAAAAATTGACTCCCGATTTCACAGAAGAAGAGTTGGATTATGCCGCAAGACCTTTTGATTACCGCGATATGGACAGCAATACGTCCATGATTTGCGAGCACGATGCCGCGATCAAAGAAAAGGTCCGGGAAAATATGAAAATGCTTAATTTCAACGTCATCGAGCCGACCACGAGCAAAGAGGCTTTGAAATACACAACGTTTCAAACTTTCAACGTTATTGTCGTTAATGAACGTTTCGACGTCGGGAAAGACGGGATCAACAAGGTTCTCCAGTATTTAAACGGATTGCCCATGTCGGTGCGCCGGCAGATTTTTGTTGTGCTGATTACCCGGACTTTTGCAACGATGGATTACATGAACACGCTTAATCAAAGCGTCAATCTGATCATCAATGAAGAAGATATTTCGGAAATGGGACTGATCCTGAAGAGAGAAATGGAAGAAAACGAATACTTCTATCACGTGTTCAGGGACTTTCAGCAAAAACTCGGAAAAGTCTGAAATTATCCGTCCTGATTGACTTTCGCCATGATAACATCGGCCTGTTCGATCAAACCCAACGCCCTGCAGGCCGAGGCAAGGCCTAAAAAATAATACTGCAACGGTTCGTGACGTATGGCCAGATTAAAAGCGTCAAACGCCTCGAAAAATTTTCCCGCCTTCATAAACGCATTTCCCAGACGGTTAAAATAACTCCCCGCTCCGGCCGCATCGCATTCTACAGCTTTTTCATAAGCGCTTTTTGCTTCTTTTGTACGTCCGAGAAAAATCAAACTATCACCCAGCGCACAATAATACAGGGGATGGGTTGCATTGACGGCAATGCATTGATTCAGCAGTCTTTCAGCGTCTTTATCCCTTCGGGCCTGCTGAAAAAGAATGGCCATTTTGAAATAATGCCCATCCGGTTTTTCGGATTCCATTTCAGCGGCTTTCGTAAAGGCGTCTTCGCTTTCCCGATAACGTCCGGCCTGAAATAAAGCCTCGCCCAAAAGGCAGCAAAAAACCGGATTGTCGTTTTCCATGTCAGTCAATGTTTTATAAATGCCGCTCGCCTTGTCGTTTTCTCCGCACTGCATATAGGCGTTGCCCAGTTCCGTTAAAAGGCCGACGTCTTCCGGTTGGACGGCCACCGCCTTTTCGCAGATGTTCACAAGTTTTTGAAAATTTTTCTGCTGCTTGTAGAGACGCACCAACTCATCAAAGGCAAAACCCGTAAAAACTTTTCTCTTCAGTTCTTTCTTGAATAGCACATTTAAATATTTTTCCGCCTGTTTCGTATCGCCGCTGTCGTAACAGGCCATGGCGAGTATGAATAAAACCGGTTCGTCCTCCGGAAATTTTTTGTGCAGTTTTTTGAGCACGGGAATCGCTTCCTGATACTTTCCCTGTTTAATCAGGTTTTCCGCGGAATCAATGATTTTCGTTTTGTTATCTTTTTCAGGCATAAAATTAAAAAAAGGGGGAGAGAATATTCTCTCCCCCTTACCGGAAATCTAGCACCCGCTACATGACGAACCGCATCCGCCGTCTGCAGCGGAAAGGCTGGATGTCACTTTAAATCCCGAACCTTGCGGTGTTTCAATAAAATCCACATTGATCGGTTTAGCTTGTTCAAAAATATCCTTTTCGATCACAAATTTTGTTCCTTGTTCATCGAATACCTTATCATCATTTCCAGGCTCATCCAGAGCCATTCCCAGAGCGGGTCCGGATCAACCGATCGACATGGTAATTCTGATTGAAGCATCCGGCTTCTTTTCTTTGATAAAGTCTTTGATGACTTCCAATGCTTTCTCCGTAACTGTAAACATCAATTTTCCTCCTTTTTCGATGAATATCGGCATTCATCTTTGGCTTAAAATATTCATCCCGGGCGATATGTCAACCAATTTCTGAAATATTTCTATTTTAGCGCGGTTATGATATATCAATTGACATTCTAAGTTGCTGTAGTTTATTATAAATTACAATTAACCATGTGTCTTTATGTAATCAGACATTCAGTCTTTGCTGTTAGGGGTCAAGTTGCTGATATGAACAACAAACCAACCACCAATTTCCCAAAAATCGGGTTTATCATTTTACTCGTCATTATCACCGTTTTCTTTCTTTATATTCTCAAACCTTTTTTCTACGCTATTTTTTGGGCGGCGCTGCTTGCCGGCATCTTCACCCCGCTCCAGAGACTTCTAAACAAAAAAATCAAAAATCCAAATTTATGCGCCGGTGCTACGCTGGTCATCATTTTGCTTTGTTTGATTATTCCCATTGGATTACTGATTAATCTGCTTGTACTGGAAGCGATTGATATATATGGATCCATTGACTCCAAAGGCGACGCCTGGATAAGCACGCTTTCGGCAATGCTTAACTCCTTGAAGCAAAATCCACTGTTCGCCGGATTCAACATCGACCAGACCTTCGTCCTGGAAAAATCGCAGGAACTTCTCAAAGCGGTCACCGGATACATTGTAAGCCATATATCGGATTTCACGCAAAACACCATCGTCATCATCATCAAATTTGCTGCCATGCTTTACATCCTTTTCTATTTCCTGCGTGACGGCGAAAGACTGCTGGAAGCAATTAGCAACCACATGCCTGTAAATAAACGCTATCTTAATACTTTCAGCCATCAATTTCTTTCCACAGCAAAAGCGGCGTTGAAATTCACTTTTGTCATCGGCGGTATTCAGGGTTTTCTGGGAGGAATGATCTTTTACATTACCGGCATCGAAAGGGCGCTTATCTGGGGCGTTATCATGCTGGGTTTATCCATTCTGCCCGCTGTAGGCTGTTCGTTTGTCTGGGTGCCGGCGGGCATCATCTTGCTGTTTCTGGGGCATATCTGGCAGGGGATCACTATTCTCATTTTCGGTGCGGTGGTTATCAGCAGCGTTGACAATTTACTGCGGCCGGTTTTGCTGGGACGCGACACAAAAATGCACGCTCTGCTGATCTTTCTCTCCACCCTGGGCGGTATAGCCGTTCTGGGAATTTCCGGCTTCGTCATGGGACCGATTATCGCCGCCCTCTTTATGGCCAGCTGGAAATTATTTCTTGAGTTTCATCAGGAAAAACAAGAAGAAAAAGCCGAAAGCTGATTGCTGTTTATCGCCAATACCCTCATTTTATAACAAATCGCCAGAGCGCATCGCGGTGCTGTTTTTCAGCGTAGTCAATACCGATGCGGGGCATTGTGATAATTTTCGAATCCGGGATTTTTCTGTCATTTTCCACCCACAGTTCTTCGCCGATTGTCAAATCCCAGCCGTTTAAAGACTTGTCAATTCCCAAAGCCTGGCAAAGCTTGGCCGGACCGTTGGTTAAATCTTTGCCTTTCCTTTTGCGGCGGGCTTCCATTTCTTCAATTCCGCTTAGCGGCAAAATCGTACGGATCAGCACGGCACAGGGATTTTCCTCTTCTTCGGTAACCAGGTTGAGCATGTAATGCATACCGTAGGTGAAATAAACGTAAGCGTGGCCGGGCTTGCCGAACATGACGGCATTGCGCTGTGTCTTGCCGCGATGAGCGTGGCAGGCGCTGTCTTCAAGGCCGCAGTAGGCTTCCGTCTCCGCAATCATGCCGGAAAGTTCAACTCCATTTATTCGTCGCACCAACTTTTTCCCCAAAAGCTCGCGCGCAACCCGCAACGTATCGCGATGATAAAATTTTCGATCTAATATACTCATAATTGTATTAGCATTTGTCATGCTGGCGAAGGCCGGCGTCCGGTAATTATTTTAACCGGTTCCCGGCCTTCGCCGGGAAGACGACTGAAAACAGATTACTTCCCGTCGCGAATATATTTTGAAACGATTAATAACCTCGATTGTTTTTACCAACTTTACCATCAAATACCTTATCGGCTTTTGGTCTCTATTATCAGAATAAATGTGGCGAAAGTTCAATTGTATTGATTTTATAATCTATTTTACATTTTCATTTTTTATCAAACTGATGTAGGATTACACAAAATTCCGGGAAACGCCAACAGGCATATTAATTGTCAGCTATCGCGTCCGACTACAGAAACAGTAAATAAGATGCAGCTCTTAATAAAAATTATAATCAGTGTTTTAATAATTCTTTTTGCGACAGCTATCGCAAAAAAGCTCCCCTCATCCGCGGGCCTCATTAGTGTAATGCCGATAACCGGCGCCCTTGTTCTTGTCTGGGTGTATCTTGAAAACAAAGGCGATAGCATTCTGATGCAAGAATTTACGAAAGGCGCTCTCTGGGGAATTATACCAAGCGTCCTATTTTTTCTGGTAGCCATGATTTGTTTCAAGAAACAGTTCCCGCTAAGCATTGTGCTTATCGCAGGTTTCAGCGCATGGCTCGGAGCAGCATTGCTTCACCAGTGGCTGCTTAAATGAAATCCGGCCGATCGCTTCGCCCCTGCTTTTTTTATTAATTTGTTTTCTCAATTTTAAAAAAGCGAAAAGATATAACGAGAAAAATAGTTTTTCTGTAATCCAATTCCATTGGGAGTTTGAGTGCAAAGACATCTGATTCATCGCCGATTAACTTTTGTTCTTCAGGCCGTTCTGGTTGTGGAAGTCGTCATTGCGCTCTGGGGTCAGCAGTGGCTCACCGCCCTGATCACCACCGGAATCATTCTGATAACCCTCGGACCTCTTTTCCTGGCGAAGTTCTTCCGCGTGTTCATTCCCACCGAGTTTGTGTTGCTGACGATTGCCTTTGTCTTCGCGTCGCTTTTCCTGGGTGAGGTTCATGATTATTACGCCCGCTTCTGGTGGTGGGATATCGCGCTGCATTCCAGTTCCGGATTTCTGCTCGGGGTCGTCGGTTTTCTCCTGGTGCACCTGTTAAACGAAACGGAAAACATCGGCGTGCATATGAAGCCGGGCTTTGTCGCCTTTTTTGCTTTTTTGTTTGCCGTGGGTATAGGCGCTCTCTGGGAAATTTTCGAGTTCGCTATGGATAGTTTGTTCGGAATGAACATGCAAAAGCCGATGCTCGGAGACCCTTCCGGCCTGACCGACACGATGTGGGATCTGATCGTTGCCACGCTAGGCGCTCTGGTCGTATCGGTTCTGGGATACATCTATCTGAAAAATCCCCAGGATGAATCATTTCTGGAACGGTGGATTCACATCTTCATCAGGAAAAATCCCCGTTTTTTCAAAAGAAAATTCTAGCTTAAGGCGCCTTGCCTCAAACCTTCGGCGACTTTGAAGGACCGCCGGACTGATTGTCGGCGCGACCCTGCATCATCGTGATGGCTGCAAAAAAATTTCCCATACCTTTTAATTTGAAAAATAACCCCTCCGGTGCTACATTGCGTCCGGCAGTATTTGATATTAAATTAGCTGATGCAAGCGATCAGGTGAACGCTTTGCATAATACCCGTTGTGTCATTTCGAGGAGCAAAGCGACGAGAAATCTTTCTTTTATATGATGACGTTATACGATTTCTCCCTTCGGTCGAAATGACAATTTGATCATTATGCAAAGGTTACCATGTATTATTAGAAGGAGATTTAGTTATGGAAAAAACTCATGAAATTGAACGAATGTGCGTGGTTGCCAAAGGTCCGAAAAACGGCCCCGCCCCGATTCCTCAGGAGGGCAAATGGACTCAGGTGAAAGAAATCAAGGATATTTCGGGGCTGACTCACGGCGTCGGCTGGTGCGCTCCCCAGCAGGGAGCCTGCAAGCTGACTCTGAACGTGAAAAGCGGCATCATCGAAGAAGCGCTGATTGAATGTATCGGCTGCACCGGCATGACACATTCAGCGGCGATGGCTGCAGAAATTCTGCCGCATAAAACGGTTCTGGAAGCGCTGAATTCCGACCTCGTCTGCGACGCGATCAACACCGCGATGAGAGAAATATTCTTGCAAATCGCCTACGGCCGCACGCAAACAGCCTTTTCCGAAGGCGGTCTGCCCATCGGCGCGGGTCTGGAAGATCTGGGCAAGGGTCAGCGCAGCGTGATTGCGACGATGTACGGCACCAAGGAAAAAGGTCCCCGTTACCTGGAAATGGCCGAAGGTTACGTTATGGAAATCGGCCTGGACAGTGACAATGAAATCATCGGCTACAAGTTCGTTCAGCTGGGCGTCATGATGGATCATATCTCCAAGGGTATGGACCCGGCGAGCGCGCTGGCCAAGGCAACCGGAACTTACGGGCGCTTTGCCGAAGCCGTAAAAGTTATTAACCCACGTAAAGGATAAGGAGCAGGAACATGGCTATATTTGAAGGATGCGATAGAAGAATGAATCAAATCACTCCTTTTCTCGCGAAATATGGAATTTCCTCTTTGGAAGAAGCCGAAGAAATATGCCTCGGGAAAGGCGTTGATGTCAGAAAAATTGTCAAGGATATTCAGCCGATTTCTTTTGAAAACGCCGGATGGGCCTACCTTGCAGGCGCCGCCGCCGCGATTAAAAAGGGACAAAAAGATGCCGCCGATATCGCTGAAACGCTGGGCGAAGGATTGCAATCGTTTTGCATTCCCGGATCGGTCGCCGATGACCGCAAGGTCGGCATCGGTCATGGGAATCTTGCCGCCATGCTTTTGAGAGAAGAAACAACCTGCTTCGCTTTCTGCGCGGGGCACGAATCATTTGCCGCGGCGGAAGGCGCCATCGGTCTGGCCAAATCCGCCAACAAGGCGCGCAAGGTTCCTCTGCGTGTAATACTTAACGGATTAGGAAAGGATGCGGCTCACATTATCGCCCGCGTCAACGGATTCACCCATGTGGCAACTGCTTTCGATTATAAAACAGGAAAAGTTTCCGTGGCAAAGGAAAAAGTTTATTCCAAAGGTGATCGCGCGGCGGTGCGCTGCTACGGCGCTGACGATGTGCGCGAAGGCGTGGCCATCATGCA
>JASEHT010000007.1 GCA_030018675.1 Smithella sp. | reverse complement strand
GTTTAAATCTACATGGAGTCAGCGACAAATAATTTTTCGACCCGGCGGCGGTCTATTTTCCCGGTGGCTGTTCTGGAAATTGAGGGAACAATTTTTACGCGACGCGGGACAGCATAGGGTTCCAGTTTATCCATGAGCAATTTCCTCAACAGGGTCTCTGTCAGGCTACAGGCGACAACAGCCGCGATAACACTTTCTCTGCCTTTGTCTGTGGGCAGCGCCATGACGTAAGCGTCTCTGATGTTCGGCAATGTCTTTATTTTATTCTGTACCTCCAGCAGATCAACCCTTTTCCCGGCTACCTTGACAATGCCGTCCGCTCTGCCCAGCAGGACAAAACAATTTTCTTTTTCTTCGCGCGCTTCGTCTCCGGTCAGACAAAATCCTTCTTGATCCCGCTTCATCTCCAGCGAGGTGAAATCCGATTTGACGGACAAGCGCCCTCCCGTCAGCTTCCATGACACAATGTCGAACGCTTTCCATTGCTCCGTTTTGTCGCTGACGCAGCGGGAGGCAATGCCGCCGGTCTCCGTGGATCCGTATATCTCCGTAATACCCAATCCTGTTTTCTTATAAAAATATAAACCATCGGAGCGATCCAACGCTCCTGCTGATGAAAAAGCGGCCTTCAGAGAAGGCAGCGACAAATTATCAACTTTTAAAGCACGATAATGAATCGGCACACTGATCAGCACGGATGCTTTGTGTTTGTTGACGGTGGAAATGATTTCCTGGGGAAAAGTGTAGATGTCAGGCAGCACGCAGGCGCGAGAAACAAAAGGGATCAAAACGGAAAAAAGCAAACCATAGATATGGTAAGGCGGCACGGTGGAGACAAAGAGGTCGTTTTCACAAAGCGCGTATTTTTCTTTCAGATAAAAAGCCTCGATTAATAAATTTCGCGGTGATTTTGACCAGACGCTGGGTTTGCCGGTCGATCCGCCGGTGAACAGACGCAAAAACGGTTTATCAGGATTGATTAACCGTTCGGGGATGATCTCTCCAGGATCTGCGGGGGAAGGGGTGATGATGTCGACGCCGACCGGCATCTCTTCCGGCCGATCGGCTATAGCGAATTGAAAACCCGTGGCCTCGGACATTTCCGTCAGGGCGCGTGCCGAAAAAGAGTGGGGCAAAATCAACTGGCAGGCACCGGTTAGTGCCGCCAGGATGCTTGCTGCCGTTACCGCTTTATTCGCCGTGCCCAGGCAAAGCATTTTCTCGCCGGACCTCTTTGCTAACTTTTTTTTCAGACCGGCGGCCAACGCAAAAACATCGCCGTAAGTGTATCCCGAAAGCGTAAATTCCTTCCGCGATACTTTGCCGGAAAGCACCGGAATATTTTTATACAGAACGTCGAAAGAGTTTTTCTTCACTACCGTCATCGTCAGATCACAAAGTCAGATTATTTGGCGTAATTTACCGTAAAAAAGAAAAAAAATCACCCACTTTAAAAGGAATCATAATTCTTGTTGACTTCCAGCTGAATTTTTCATTAGCTTATAAAAAATTACTTGAAATCGGCCTATGCACAACATTGATATAGACAGCTTGATTCCGCATCGGGAAAAAATAAAAATAATCGACGGCATCCTGGATATACAGGAAAAATCCGCAATAAGTTACGCGGTTGTAAACCCCGACTGGCCGCTTTACGACGGAGAGGCTGTGGATGCGCTGGTTTTGATCGAAGGCATTGCTCAAACGGCCGCTATTGTGGAAGGATATAGAAGAAGACAGCGTGGAGAGGATGGCGTCAAAGGCTGGCTTGTCGGCATCAAGGACGCCGAGTTTCATGTAAAAAAAATAAGCGTCAATACGAAATTAATCATCACACTGGAAAGCAAGTATTCCTTCGATCATTACGGCGTCGTGGAGGGAACGGTGAGGTCGGGAGATGACATTCTGGCAACAGCAACACTTCAGGCCATACGTCTCAACGATGAATATCAATAATGTATTTTTAAGGAGCCTGGACTCATGAATGACCAAAAAACAGCGATTGTAACGGGAGCGAGCCGCGGCATCGGACGAGCCACAGCAGTGGAGTTGGCCAAAGCCGGTTACTTTGTAATCATCAATTACAAGTCCAACGAAGCCGCCGCGCAGGAAACTTTAAATCTTGTCCGCAATAACGGCGGAGAGGGAGAAATTCAACAGTTTGACGTCGCGGATAATGCTCAGACCAAAGAAGCCGTCAAAGCAATCACCGAGCATCACAAGAACATTCAGGTGCTGATCAATAATGCAGGCATAACCGCCGACGGTCTTTTTATGATGCTGGGCGAAGATGAATGGGATAGCGTCATCGACACAAGCTTGAAGGGCTTCTACAATATGACCAAGCCCGTTTTACGCGAAATGGTCAGAAAAAAACGCGGCTCCATTATTTCCGTTTCGTCGCTTTCGGCGCTGATGCCCAACCGGGGTCAGTCCAATTATTCCGCGGCCAAGGCGGGAATCATCGCAGCGTCCAGATCGCTGGCCACGGAGGTGGCGCGTTTCGGCATTCGCGTTAATGTTGTTGCTCCGGGCTTAATTCAAACCGACATGATCAAAGACGCGCCGGTTGAACAAATCAAACAAATCATTCCCATGGCACGTCTGGGAAAACCGGAAGAGGTGGCAAGCGTCATTCGTTTTTTGTGTTCGGATGACGCTTCTTATGTCACGGGACAGGTCATCGGCATTAATGGAGGAATATGCTAAAAAAGAATTATGTCCGTCTGTTTGTCTTTGCCTGTCTGCTGGGCGGCTTGCTTCTTACTGCACAAAACGCCGTCACCGCGGATACGCATTTTGAAAAACTGCGCCTCGAGTCGGCTAAAATTAAAACGATGCAGGCGGATTTCACCCAGAAGAAATTCATGAAAATATTGTCCAGGCCGCTGGTTTCCGAGGGCCGTTTTTATTATGACGCCCCCGATTCTTTTCGCTGGGAATACATGACGCCTTTGCGGAGCGTTGTTATTTCCCGCAGCAACAAGACCCGGCGTTTTATTTATTCCGACGGCAAAATGGTTGAGGATAAATCAGGCGGAGCGCAAGGCATGCAAATCGTCCTCAATGACGTATCCGGCTGGATCAGCGGCAGGTTCGATCAAAATCCCTCGTTCAACGCGTCAATAACCGAAGGCGTGAACACAACCATCACCCTGACGCCTGCGGAAAAAAACATGGCGGGATTTATTCAAAAAATAGAGATTGTTCTTTCGCCGAAGACAGCCACGGTGCAATCCGTGAAGATTATTGAAGACGCCAATACCTTCACCCATATAGAATTCCATAATGTTCAAACCAACAAGATCATTAATCCGGCTGTTTTTCAGGATGTCCGATGAAAAACTTTTTATGTTTGTTGCTGATGGCATTTGTGATGGCGTGCCAATCCCTTCCCACCATTCATCCGTCCGGTTCCGGTGAAATCCACTTCGACTGCGCAGACCCTTTCACAAAGCACCCCTACAGGTTTGTTCACGCGATTGAAGCCCGAATGCCCGGGGATGTCCGAAGCTCCGTTATCGGCATCACCCTTGTTGAGCCTGCCGGACGTTTTATTTCCTGCGCAATTATTACAGCGGAGGGAATGACTCTTTGGGAAGCGGAATCATCCGCATCCGGAACCATCATTCATCGTGCTTTGCCGCCTTTTGATTCGGCAAGAGTCTCGCAAAATATGCTCGAAGATATCAAGTTGGTGTTTCTCCCGCCTCAGGGGCAGCTTTATCAAAAGGGTTATCTGAGCGATGAATCAAAAGTCTGCCGCTATCAAGAAGAAAACGGAGATTGGGTTGATGTAAAGGAAAATAAATCGGGAAACGTAGAAATCGGTCTCTATTCATCTTCCGGCGCTTTGAAAAGGCAAATCCTTTTTAAAAAAATCGCCAAAGACATTTATCAGAGCATTGAATTACAGGCAGACGCGATATTTGATTATTTACTGTTGATGACCCTTATTGACGCTCAACCGATAGAACAAGAAAGTAAAGTTAACGCCAATATTGATTAAATCAAAGCATTAAAGACATTCTGACCTCAGGAACAAACAAATGCGTTTACCGTAAGTCCGCATGAAGTTCGGCCTCCATTTCCTCTGCCGTCGCGGCATCAATGGCTTCAGTGGCCAACTGTTGCGGAATCATTTCCAGCAACTCCCCCGCCAGTTGCCTGCGCAGGTCTGTATTTTCTCCGGCATCAATCCAGGCCTGCTTTTTCTTGATAAACAACATTTTGTTGACCAGGTCGGTTAAATGAACATCAGGATTTTGCCTGGCCACGTTTTGAAGAACCTGCCACTCCATTTCGGATACATAATCCGGACGTTCTGTTACCGTACCAGAAACCGTTTTCCCCGGAATGGCCGCCATTGCGGCGAGTTCCTGGGCATCGATGATTTGCTTTTCAGACATGTTTGATGCGATGGCCTGTATTTCAGAAACCGAGTTTTCCATATTTTCATCACTTCCGTTCCACCAATAAAGATAGCCGGTGATCATCACAACACTGGTTATCAGTGTGGCAAGGATAATTTTTGTTTTGGATCCGTTTTTGTTCGTATCGCTTCGGGACATTGATAATATCTCCTTAATATCGTTTTCATCGTTAATAAATTGAGACCCAGAATTGGTGAAATACATCTCCGGTCAAGCCATCTTATGATGACTTGACCGGAGCCATGATTAAAGATTAATAAAAATTACCACTTTATCGGTGCCGGCGGAGTTACGGTGAAGGTAAATTCCTGACCGGGGCCGGACATCAAACTTGTAAACAGGGCATTGATAATAATCCCATTTTCTACCATGTCCGGGAACGTCGTGGTGCCCGTGAATTGCAGAGAGCCATCTCCCAGCGACGACACAGGTCCGTCGAAAACGATGGGGAAATCGACCGGCGTCTTGGTTTTCAGAGAGAAGGGAATCCCAACACCCAGCTCACCTACCTTTTTCAAATAGATGTCTGCTTTGACATTTCCGTTGATATGCAGAATTCCATTGTTATCCAGAGAGGCTGTGCCGGTCATCGGGCCCGCGGGTACGATCTTCAACTTCACCTGCAAAGGCATCAAACCAAACGCGTAGATGTAGTAACTGAATTCCGGAATCGACATGTCGCCCGTAATCGTATTATTCGTCATATTCGTTTCGGCCGAGAACGTTGATCCTTCCGGTAAAGTGACTTTCGTCATTAATGTTTTCAGTTTGATCGTTCCATTTAGTGTCCAACCATCGAGAGAAAAAAGAAAGTCGCCGTCAACCGGATTGGCTGTGGATACCGGACGCGGATCAGAGGTTCTGCAGGTGCTGGCCGCGATTTTTCCGGCAAACCGGTCTTTCAACCAGTCAAGCACTTGTGATGCGGCCTGGAATTGTGTGGTGATATGCTCGCCGGGATAAACCATATAGGACGTATTAACGCCAAGGCTGCAGTATTTTTCTTTGAGATTCAGCGCCTGTTCCAGCGGAATAAATTCATCGCCCGTGCCATGATACAGAAAAACGGGTACATTGATCTTGGTTTTTCCGAGTTCCTGTGCATTGACCACTTCGGCAATTTCCGGTATCGAAAAAATCTGCTCGGAGGTTTCACCGTATTTGGTAAAGTTGGAAAGCGGCGTATTCATGAAAGCAAACAGTGCCTCGAATACACCCATGGACAAACCTCTATCGATGGCATCTAAACCACTGGCATTTACCCGATCATAAAGAAGAATTTCAGCCGGGTACTGGCTGTTAAGTCCGATGCAGGTTTCCAGCAGGAAAGATGAACCGTTATTACCGTCCAGGTATTCCCCGACGGCAAACAACTCGGCGGGGACTCCGCCGGCCGCGACACCGGCCAGTTTAATACCTGATGCGTAGGTAGGCTGCAATTGGCCTGCCCATGCCGCCGACTGCCCGCCCTGGGAATACCCCCAGATACCGACTTTCGCAGTTGATTTGAGAGCAATCTTGGGGATCTGCAGAGCGGCCGTGACGATATCCAGAACCGCTTTGCCCTGGGCTTTACCGACCATATAAGAAGGCACATCGCCGCTGGTGTAACCGGGATTATCGGTGATCAGAACGGCATAACCCCTGTTGAGAGCCGCGTTGATATTGGAACTTTCATACTCGGTACCGTTTGCGAGCTGAATCGAAGGCGCCCAGCTCTGGACGAGTCCGTGTGTGCCGACCGCGTAACTGATAATGGGACGCGGAATCAACCATGAATAAAAAGCTGTGGGAACCAGTACCGTACCGGTGACGACATTGGGATTTCCCAAAGCATCCTGTGAAGAATACATCACGGTCCATGAGTTGCATGACGGTCCACCCGGCGGAACGGACGTTGATGTGCGATACCTAATCAGGGTACCTGGAGTGGCCGGTATCGTGGATGGTTTCTCATAAAAAGCCATGCCGGCAGGGCCAACCTGCGGGGCGGCCACTGCCGAAAAGGCCAAAAGGCATCCCATCGCCAAAACTAAAAAGGATATAAAATACAAGCGCTTATAGCTATACAAACGTTTCATAAATTCTCCCTTCAATTTTTTTTGAATGTTGATGAAGTGCAACCCACACGAAAAGCATTACGCTTGGCGCGCTGATGTGGGTTCCATTTTAGGCAGATAACGTACGGAAGCGAATCAGAAACGTACCGATCAAGTTGACTCTTAAAATATTCTTTTTTTTATTTATGTCAAGAAAAAATTATTGTAAGAACCTTCTAAGTAAGCTTATAACCTTTTTCCCGGAATAGTTTCAGGCAGGCATCAACCACAACTTGATCATAAAGAACCCCCTTGTGTTGTTCGATTTCTCCAAGGGCTGCCTCGATCCCCAAAGAAGGACGATGGTATCGATGAGAAATCATCGCCGACACGACATCCGCTACAGCCAGTACCCTAGCTTCCAGAGAAATCTCGTCACCTTTCAGACTTCTCGGGTAGCCGGAACCGTCTATCCTTTCATGGTGCTGGTGAACGATTTGCGCCAACGGCCAGGGGGATTCCACGTTTTTCAAAATCTCGTATCCGCTGCGAGAATGTTCTTTAATAAGAGCAAATTCGACACCGGTCAGTTTGTCGGGTTTGGTCAGAATTTCCGGTGGTATGGATAATTTGCCGATATCATGAATAGCGCCGGCCATGCGGATGGCGTCGATTTTTTCCTGAGGCAAGCACATTTCTATGGCAATATCGCGGGCAACGTCCGCGGACCGGACTTGGTGCAGAGCGGTATAGGGATCTCTAACTTCCACGGCAGAGACCATGACCTGCAACGTGCTGTCATAAGCCTTGCTTAAACTATCCAGGGTCTGTTGAAGTTTCTCTTCCATTTGCTTGCGCTCGGTAATGTCACGGACGACTCCCCGGAAGCCTATCGGTTTTCCGGATGAGTCTTTTTGAAGCAGGATGGATATCTCAACGTATCTTCTTGTACCGTCTTTGCGGACAATCTGCCAATTTAAGCCTTTGAGAGGCGTTCCCGTTTTATAGACATTATTGAATGCTTTATAAACTTTTCGGGCGGTTTCCGGATCGGTATATTGCCGGTTGTTCATCCCCATCAGTTCCTCTTTAGAGTAACCATGGATCTGACAGACGGCGTTGTTGAAAAATGTGTAGTTGCCGGTAAGATCAATTTCCCAATAACCGTCTTCGATATTTTCCAGCGTCGCGGCCAGTTCGAAGAGCTTGGCGTTTTCAATGGATATGGCTGCCAGGGCGGAGATGAAACGAAGAATATCCAGGCGCTGCGGCGTGAAAGCATCCTGGCTCAGGTTGTTTTCCATATACAGAATACCGGAGATTTTTCCCTTGTTAATGATGGGAATGCACAGGATGGACTTGCACTGGTGGTGGATAACGTAGGAATCGTCTGCAAAGGGGCCTTCCTGGGCGGCATTGCCGAGAATGACGTCTTTCCCGCTGTGATGGACGTAGTTGATTATTGCCTGACAAATATCGGTGCATTCCTGCAGCGGAATGGATTGCATAACTTTCGTTTCATCGTTGTCAATATCCTCGCTTGCTTCGATGAGTAATTTCCCCTCCGATTCCAACATGAGATAACCACGCTGGGCGCCGGCGCCGGTAATGGACATGTGCATGATGTTCTGCAGGAGCCGCTCTAGCATGATTTCGCTGGAAATCACCTGAGAGACCTGCATGACCGTGGAGAGGTCAAGCGCCACCGACAGATCGCCTTTTGTTCCTGCGGTTGTCGTTGTCTCGACTTCCTGCGAATCACCTGTTTCAGAGGGAACCAGATCAGGATACATTTTCCTGATTTTGTTCAGCAGTCCTGTAGCACCCCATTTGGAATAGCAGGCATGGGTTTCGGCCATGTAATGTTTTGACTTTTTCTCATCCCCGATCGAACGATATATCCCCGCAATAATCTCGGAGGAAATTCCCTCCACGACAAAATCGTCATATTCCTTACATTGCTTAATTGCCAATTCAAAACATTTTTCCGCTTCATCCAGATTTTCATGAATAATCCAAGCGTATAAAGCGCGCATTGAATTATACATGTATGAACAATTCATGGGCGCGCTCCTTGCCCATGCCCACATCTTGAGTTGGTTGATTCCGATCAGCACGCGGTGCTTTATTTTGTTAAAGAAAGATGCATCTTTATACGTCATAAGCCTGGCTACTGAATCCAGCACAACAGCATATTTGTTAATCAGCACGCCCTGCTGGGCGTCCACATATTTTCTGAATTCATCAGAGGCTTTCAGCGCCAGCCTGTATTCACTGAACAATGAGTACAGGATTAATTTGACAAACCAGTAAACGGAAAGAGCGGCGCGGTTTCCGGCCTGCTCCCATGAAGGCAGAAGGCTTTCTCCATCGGTCGCCTTGCCCGTCAATTCCACAGGGTTATCACAACGTCCCAGCAAATTCAGGACTGCCTGCCAGGTAAGCGATTGCAGGGTCAGCGTGTGCCCCTGTTTCAGTCCGGCTATTCCTTTGTTATTTCTTTCCATGTATTTCTCGAGTTCGGAGAGCTCCATGCCGGTAAATATATAGTGCACTTCCGTAAAAAAGAGATTGAATGTGGCAAATCCCAGATCGCCCGTCTCCAACCCGATTCTGTATCCCTCCAGCATCGGCTCAATGCTTTCTTTCATGGGGTATTTCCAGTGCCTCACCAGGGCGTTATAGACAAAGATCGTTTTTGCTTCCTGATCCCTGGTGCCAAGTTTTTCCACAAGCTTCAATCCCAACTTTCCAAATTCTATAGCTCCCTTAAAGTCAAAGAGTCCGGCCGCCAGCACTATTCCAAAACCGGTAAACGCGAAGGCATTTTCAGGAACCAAGTGGTTATATTTGAACATCAGCCCGAATGCCTTTAATATGATAAAGGCAAGCAGATTGGGATCCGTATAAAACGCTGCATGTCCCATGCTCGCCAGAATTTTCCCCAGCGCGATCATTTCAGGGTCGTTCGATTGCGGAAAATCGAGCAGACTTTCCGGTTTTTTTCCCAGAAGCCTGATTTTCAGCTTCATTAACTCAATGCCGACATGAATCTTGTTCGGTTGCTTTGGTATGCTTACACCGAGGAGTTTTACGACAGGCAGTGCCATATCTATAGCGCCCTGGTAGTCCTCCCGAGCGATACAGGCATAAATTCTCGATGTAAATATCTTAACCTTTTCCATTGTCGTTCTCGCGTACTTCAGCGCGATTTCGGCCAGTTCGTTCATCTTATCGAAATCACCCATCAGATAGGCGGCTTCTGTGGACTCTGTATACAGCTCGAGAGTGAGATCATACTGATTCGTCCACGGATTATCTTCCAAAAGATCAATCCCGCTTTTCAGATAATTGAATGCCGGCGCGTAAGCTGCCGAAGCCTTCGCCTTCTTGCCGGCTTCCAGATTGAGCCATGCAAGGCTTTCCCTCTCTGCTGCGATTTGTATCATCCGGGCGCCAAGGTTGAGTTGATCGACGATGTAGAACAGTTTGGCGGGCAGCTCCTTTTTGTCTGTGTTTTCCAGCAGGATTTTCCCGATTTTGTAATGCAGCGCTGACTTTTCCGCATCCATCACCAGCGAATAGGCTGCCTCATGAATCCGGTCGTGATGAAAGACATAGAAATCGCCGCTCCGGTTGACCATCCCCTCTTTGAGGGCTTCGGTAAGATCGGCCAGCGCCCCATCCACCGATGTTTTTCTTACCGCCGCCAGGATTTCCAGATCAAACCGGTTGCCGATGCAGGCGCAGATTTTTAAAACATCCTGCGTATTGGCGGGAAGTTTTTCAATCTTTCCGGCCATCATTTGAATGAGATTGTCCGCCACTTTCATCCGGCTGATTTCTCCCACATCCCATTGCCAGCCCTGTGCTCCTTTGTGGACAATCATCTTTTCATTGTAAAGCGTATGCAGGAACTGATTGACAAAGAAAGGATTGCCGCCGGCTTTTTCCTGCACAAGCCCGGCAAGTCCGAATCCTCTTTCTTCCGAACACCGCAAAAAGTTAACGATTAATTCCGTAACTTCTTTTTCCTTCAAAGGACCGAGCGTGATTTTGTTCATGCGGATGTTATTTTTTTCAACTTCCCTGAGAAGCTCGCTGACGGGATGCGTGTCATCCACCTCGTTATCCCTGTACGAAAATATGATGAAGAGATGATGGATGTCGCTGATCATGATGTTTTTCATGAGTTGAAGACTGGCCATATCCGCCCATTGCAGATCATCCAGAAAAAGAGCCACCGGATGTTCTTTTTGCGGAAAAACACTCATGAATTTTTCAAAAACAAATTTAAACCGGTTCCTGGTCTCTTCCGGACCGAGAACAGGCAAATCCGACTGCTGTCCGACAATCAATTCGACTTCGGGAATCACGTCGGTGATAACCCGGCCGTTATCGCCCAGCGCGTTTAAAAGATTTTTCTTCCAGAGACTGATTCTTTGTTCGCTTTCCGATAAGATTTGTTTCACGAGAACCTGGAACGCCTGAATAAAGGCGCTGTAGGGCTTGTCCCGTCTGAATTGCTCATACTTGCCGGATATAAAATATCCCCGCTTGGCCACGATCGGTTTATGAATTTCATTAATCATGGCCGATTTGCCGATACCGGGCGCACCAGCCACAACCATGACCGATAATCCCTTTTCGCTGTTGGCCACCTCCTCGAATCTGGATATCAGTTCCGATCTTTCTTTTTCCCGTCCGAAAAGTTTTTGCGGGACGATGAAACGGTTGGAGATGTCTTTACTGCCCAGTTCAAAAGTTTCTATTTTCTTTTTCTTTTCGAGTAGTTTCAAACACTCCCGGAAATCCGCTTCCAGGCCGAAGCCGTTCTGGTATCTGGCCTCGGGATTCTTGGCCAGCAGCCTCATGAGGATATCCGAGATAATCACAGGAATGTCGGAATTGAGTTTGACCGGAGCCTTGGGCATCATGGCAATATGCGCATGGATGAGTTCCATGGGATCCTGAGATTTGAAAGGCAAAAGACCGGTCAGTATTTCATACAGGGTAATGCCCAGTGAATAGAGATCGGTGCGGTAATCGACAAACCGGTTCATCCGGCCGGTTTGCTCGGGCGACATGTATATCAGTGTCTCCTGGATGAAATCAGGATTATAAACCTCATCATTTTCATGAGTCAGGATAGCCGATATTCCGAAATCCGTGATTTTCATCTCTTCAGTATCCGGCTTAATCAGGATGCTTTTGGGTTTTATATTTCTGTGAATAACGCCCTGAGCATGCAGATTCCCCAGCGCCTCCGCGATATCAGCTGATGCTTTCAAAAACGATTTAATATTAACTTTCTCGTCATAGCGGAAATGCTTGTTGATGGGAATTCCCTGAAAATCCTCCAGGATGAGCGCAAAGCCCCCTTTATAATTGATGATGTCGATGGTTTTGATAAAGCGTTTTATATCGAGATTTTTAATCAGCTCGTATTCCTGCCGGAATTGGGCAATTTCCGAAGGAGTCGCCTGCGATGTATTTAAGAGCTTGATGGTAAGAGATTCGGAACCATTTTCCTTGTGCCCCCGATAGACACTGGAATTTCTTGTTTCGTGAACTTTTTCCCCCAGAATATAAATACCGACCTTTTCCATATCATCCATATCCCTTAACGATGTTAATGATTACCTGAACACAATCACGAGCATAATTAATGCAAATGCAACTATTATCTTCTTATTCCTGTAAGACATTACTCCTTTAATGATGTATCGTTTTGACGTTCTGTTTCGGGGGATTGCGCGAAAGTATAGGGAGAACGGCTTTTCCTGTCAACGAATTTTTACGGCTCCCTTCGTAATTCCTGTTGACTTCGCAAAAACTTATAAATACAAATGAAAAGAGGCTAACGGAATGAAAAACACACTATCAGGAAAGAATGTCGTCATCGTCGGATCCGGCGTGGGTGGATTGAGCGCGGGAATCCTTCTGGCCCAGTCGAATTACAAAGTCACCGTGGTGGAAAAAAATAAACTGCCCGGCGGCTTGATGCGCTCCTACAAACGAGCGGGAATGGATTGTCCGGTCGGCGTGCACTATGTCGGCGCCCTTGGTGAAAACGAGCCGCTGGCAAAAATGTTTCAAGTTCTAGGTATTTCCGTCCATGAACTGTTTTCTCCGATGGGACAGGAAGGCATTATTGATCGTTATATTTTTGACGATTTAACTTTCGACTTGCCCCCAAGCATTGACGCACTGGAAAAAAATCTGAGAAATGCTTTCCCTGAAGACTCGGCGGCTATTGATGTCATCATGATCAATTTGCGCGATTTTTCCCGGCGCATGATCGACCCCTCCTTTTTATTCAATCAAGGAGATCCTTTTCAAAACATGGACTATTATCAACCGATGGGAGAATTATTGGATACACTGAAAGCCTCTGCGGGATTTCGGGCGGTATTATCCGTGCCCTGCAATCTTATCGGCGTGCAGTTGGACGATTGTCCGGTCATCTTTCATCATATGGTTTTAGCCTGCTATTTGTTTTCTTCCTGGAGACTTAAGGAAGGTGGCAGCAAAATGACGGACGTATTTGTCCGCCGCCTGCAGGAACTGGGTGGATCGCTGATATTAGATGACGGTGTTAAAAAAATATCGCTGACGGAAGGCAAAGTATCTGGCGTAATTTTGGAATCGGGAACCGTTATTCCGGCTGATTTCGTTGTGGCCGCGATACACCCGAAGATATTACTCCAATTGCTGAATGAAAATGATTTGCGTGAGACTTACCGCAGGCGCGCGAAGGGGCTGAAAGAAACTGAAGGCGTTATCGCCGTGCAGATAAGCGTGAACGCGGCGGCGCATCCCGAAATCAATCATAATATTTACAGGCTCCAGAAAAACGAAAACGGCATCATAGAAGACGGTGTTTTTTATCAATTACGAAGCGCCAATTCCCCGAATTCTAATTTACTTTCCATTATTACTAAATCATCGTACAGTGATTGGGTCCCGTGGGAAAATACAATTTCCGGCAGGCGCGGCAAAGACTATGAAGCAAAGAAAATGGATATTGCCGTCAGCCTTCTACAAAAAGCCGCAGATATTTTTGGAAATCTGAAAGACGCTAAGATACTTGATGTTTATACCCCTCTTACGATCAGAGATTACGTAAGCGCTCCTGAAGGCGCCTGCTATGGAATAATGCGATCTTCGCGTCAGTTGCTCAGGGCGATTTCATTGAATAATGTTCCCGTCGGCGGCTTGTTTCTGGCGGGACAAAACGCTTTAGCTCCGGGGGTGATGGGCAGTATAATGGGTTCTTTTAACGCGGCCAGACAGATCATGGGCGTGGATCTATTTTCTCAACAAATAAAATGACCAGAAAATTCTAGTACGCTACGCTTCTATAATTTGGGTCTCACTAATATAAATGATTGAAATGCACCCCGATATTTGCTAGAGATTCCATAATTAAACAAAGAAAGTTAAGTCGGAGCAAATGACACGTCAGGAAATTGAACGCGAAGTAAAAAATGTTTTTCAGCGGGAATTTGAAATTGAAAATCCCGATATGGATGCCGATTTGCGCGAAACGTATGAGTTCGACAGTATCGACGCCATTGAACTCCTCCTGGCGATAGAAACTTTTCTGGGAACGGAAATAACTCAGGAAGAAAAAAAGCAAGCCATCAGTATCCGCACCATCAATCAGATTTGCGACTATGTTGAAAAGATCGCGAAAAAACGAAACCTTTTTTCACCGGCATAAAAAATAATTATGGAACGCAGAGTTGTTATCACAGGCGCTTCGGCAATAACTCCTATTGGTCATGGGAAAGATCAAATTGTTACAAGCCTGCTTAACGGAGTTTCAGGCATAAAAACACTTCGCGAAGATGAGTTAATCAGCCGCTACATTCATTCCCGTGTTTATGGGACGGTTGATTATCCCATTGAATACGATTTTAAACGGAATCACCGCAAAACCATGGGTCCGGTGGCGTATTACGCTTGTCAGGTAGCCAAGGAAGTTCTGGAGCAGTCAGGACAGACCGAAGAGTTTATCACTTCCGGAAGGCTGGGCGTGGCCTTCGGTTCTATTCATGGTTCTCCAACCACGCAACGAAATATTTACCACGTTTTTTTTGAAGCTAAAGAAAAATCAGCATATCAGGGAATCGGAGCCGTTGATTATTTGAAATCCATGGTGCATACAACGGCTGTCAATATCACGAAGATGTTCGGCATTACCGGGCGGGTTATATCTTCGGGAACCGCCTGCACGACAAGTTCGCAATCGATAGGCTATGGGTATGAATCCGTCAAATTCGGCATGCAGGATGCCATGCTCTGCGGCGGCGCCGATGAATATGACACAATTACGGTAGCCGTTTTTGATAATCTGCTGGCCTGCTCCACGGCATTCAATGACACACCGCATAAAACGCCCCGTCCTTTTGACAAAGACCGCGACGGTCTGGTGGTGGGCGAAGGCGCGGGAGCTGTCATGCTGGAAGAATACGAATTCGCCAAAAAACGCGGCGCGAATATTCTGGGCGAAGTCATCGGCTTTGCCTGCAACAATAACGGCGGTGATCTGATTTTGCCGAATTTAAAAGGAATAACCAATACACTGAAGCTCGGCGTGGAAAACGCCAACTTTAATCCACAGGATGTTGGGCTGGTCAGCGCCCACGCTACCGCCACCAAGATGGGCGACATCATCGAAGCTCAAGCCATCAGCGACGTTTTTGGTGATAATCCCCATGTCATAGGATTAAAGAGTTACACCGGTCATACCATGGCCGCCTGCGGCGCCATCGAAACCATCATGACGCTCTACATGATGCAGGAAGGATTTATCGCCCCGACCCTGAACCTGGAAGAAGTTGACGAACGCTGCGCCATGATCAAGCATGTGCAAAAAACATTACAACAGCCGGTGGAAACGGCGGCGATTCAAAATTTCGCTTTTGGCGGCGTCAATACCATCCTGCTGATAAAAAAATTCTCCTGAGATCAAAATGTCCCCTGTCCGTATTTTTCATTTCATCATTGATTTTTCTGTAACACTGATTATGTGGTGTTACTTTCTTTTCGGTTATTTTTTTATTTTATTGTTTTTGTATATCCCCGCCTACGTATTCGCGGAAAACCGCGCCACCGCGCTGCAAAACATAAACCACGTCCATTTAAAAATGTTTTTTGCATTGACGCGGTTGCTTGTTCCCCGCACAAAATTCAACATTCCGAAAGAGGTGAGGAATATTCATTCATCCGTCATCGTCTGTAATCATCTTTCGTATCTTGATCCTATTTTGCTCATATCGCTTTTTCAGCGGCAGCAAACGATTGTAAAGCATTCTTTTTTCAAAGTTCCCTTCTTCGGCAGTCTTTTAAAAAATTCCGGTTATATTTCTTCCGGAGCAAGCGATATGCTGGGGCCGGCAATGATTAATAATCTGGAAGAGATCAAGGAACATCTGGCAGCGGGAGGAATTTTATTTGTGTTTCCGGAAGGAACCAGAAGCCGCGACGGGAAGCTTGCCCCTTTCAATAAGGGTGTGTTTACAATTGCTCGTTATTGCAACGCTCCTTTAAAATTAATTTTTATCAGCGGAACAAACAAACTTTTTCAGCCGAGACATTATCTTTTTAACACCAGCGATTATAATGAAATTCAACTGACGTTGATCGGTTCTCTGGAACCCGATTACAAAGGAAATAATTTCTCCATTTCCACCGTCGCTGATGAGGCCAGAAGAATTTTTGAAGACGCGATAGACAAAACACAATCGAAAGAGTCAAATAACATTAAGGAAGTATACAGATAGGAGGTCATGATTATGGAATTACAGGAAGCCATTTTAAAACGCAGAAGCGTCAGAAAGTTTACCGAGGACGTGGTAACAGATGAGGAACTTAAACAAATATTTGAAGCCGTACGCTGGTCGCCTTCCTGGGCCAATACCCAGACCTGGGAATTTATCGTTGTTCGCGACAAAGGTTTGATTGAAAAAGTAACCGGTACTTATTCCGAAAAAAATCCGGCGATAAAAGGTTCTCTGGCCGCCTCCGCCCTGATTGTTGCCTGCGCGAAAACAGGCATCTCCGGATGTTACGACGGCAAAGAAGTAACAGCAATTAAAAACTGGGAAATGTTTGATCTGGGCATTGCCGTGCAGACGCTTTGTTTGAAAGCCCATGAGCTGGGCTTGGGAACTGTGGTCGTGGGTTTAATGAACCATGAAGCCTGTGAAAAAATTCTGGGCATTCCTGAAGGGCGTAAAGTTATTGCCGTCCTTCCCATCGGCCGACCAGCTACCGAGCCCAAAGCAGGTCCAGCGCGCAAATCGCTCTCCGAGACGGTATTCTTAAATAACCTTGACAAGCCGATGCTTTAATATAATGAGACCCAAGTTTCAGAAACGAATACCCTAAATACCCTGCATACTCTAAAGGGCACTATGGGTGCGCTGAAACTTGCAGGTCGAATTACCCCACTTGCGAAGCTTAGCGGGGATTGCACCACAGTTTGCTGCGGAATTAGTGCCTTGGGGTTCATACCCGTGATCGCCTGAATAGTTTTATCAATTTGCCGGAATGGGTCGTGGATGTTACATGTTCCGGCAAGGACGTTAAACAGGAATCCTGTTTTGCCTTAGGCGTCAACAGGCCGTGAGATTGTAAAATCGGTTCTAATTTTTCCGCCAGATTCATGCCTATTTGCATCATTCCGTAATCTCCCAGATGAATCAAATCCGAACAAAGACCGCCTGCCACATCGGGCATCAGTTCCGGTCCTTCCACGAGATAGACATTTTTATGGGATGAATTCTTCACTGCATTTCTCAGTAAATCACGGTAAACATCGGGTTTTTTGCTTTTTATGTAATCCCCGTAATATGGTTTTAAAGTGATACATATCACCGGACGATTTTCATTGCTTTTTGCAATTTTGTCTATCATGTAATTGACCCGCTCCGAAAAATCCTTTGGCGAAAAGCAATCAACCATGTTGACGGATAAGGCCAGGGTTGCAAAATCCCAATCGTTTCTTTCCGCAATGTAGTCGGCCAGTTCAGGTTCACAGTATGCCGAACAACTTGTACCGAGATTAATAACATCCGCACCTAACCGTGTTCCAACGATATCTACAAAACTCAAATGAGGTCCTGACGCGTAGGCTCCCTGTGTAACGGAAGAACCATAGGCAAGATACCGGAGACCGGGTACTTCTTCCGCTGTTGGCGGCCGTATATCCCCTCGTGTTTCGATATCGTGAAATCGTATAGGGGTGCCCATGGTCGTGCCCCAAAATCTGATTCTGCAAACATTGGGAGAGAATGGTGTGTTCACAGCTATCTTGCGAGTCATGGCAAAGAATTTAGGGGGCACGATGATGTTAATTGTGGTTTTTTCCTGTGTAATTGTAAACCGCTGACGTAACTGAAGTCCGCCGAAAAAAACGCACACTTCAGACAGTACACTGTCTCCGATCTGTTTTATTATTTTATCAACGGAAAGTGTAATTTTTACAGGATAGGTGTCACTGACAAAACGAATTTCAGAACCGGAAAGACAAAGCATCATAATTTGCCCGACCTTGCTCAGATATCGCGAAACACGTTCCGGAGTACGCGCCAGAAGTACACCGTTAATATTCTTATGGCTGTATATTTCTTCAATATTATGAAAATCTAAATTTTTAAAAATCATTTATTACACCCCTTTTCCTGATCTTTACCAATTGCGCCCGTGTTTATCGTATCACAAAATATACCATATGGTAAATATATTTTTTACCTCTTCTTATTTTCGTCTTATTATTTATGACTTTTTTAAGCAAGTTTTATTTATTACATAAGATACTGTATTTATATAATATTTCAAAATGCATAAGAACTTTAATGATATTTAAAAAATATATTGACGGGGGATTTATTTTTCTGTATTTATCAACCGGTAAAATAAAATACACATACAAAAAACATCATTAAAGTGTATTTGAATTAAAAAATTATACAAATGTTGCAGTATGAAAAGCAGTCCATTTAAATCACGGCCATTAAAAATTTGTATGCTAACCTATCGGGGGAATCCTAATTGTGGTGGTCAGGGTGTTTACATTAAACATTTGAGCAAAGCACTCAGTGATCTCGGTCATGAAGTTCATGTCTTGTCAGGTCCTCCTTATCCGCTTCTCGATCCTAAAGTGCGTTTGCATAAAATTCCAAGCTTGGATCTTTATAAACAACCCTATGAATCACCCAATGTAAGATCTCTGCTGAATCCCCTGAATATGTATGAATTTTTAAATATGCGTTCCGGCAGATTCCCTGAACCCTATACATTCGGTCTGCGTGCATATTATTATCTGCAGAAAAACAAAAAGAAATTTGACATTGTTCATGATAATCAGTGTTTATCTTATGGAGTAGCTAAAATAGCGCAAAAGATTATGCCCACGGTGGCAACCATTCATCATCCTATGACCGTTGATCGGCGGGAAGCATTAAAATCGACGACTTCGAAACATAAGATACTTAGAATTAAACGCTGGTATTCTTTTATTAGAATGCAAAAGGAAGTAGCCCAACAATTATCACATATTGTAACCGTATCGGAATGTTCAAAAAAAGATATCGCCCAGGATTTTTCCATAAATTTATCGAAATTTCATGTTGTACCCAACGGCATCAATAGAGAGTTCTTCTATCCAGTTTACAATGAATTGCGGCCGGAAAACTCGATCATTGTAACCAACAGCGCGGATACGCCGTTGAAGGGGTTACGTTATTTGATGGAGGCTGTTTCCCAGGTGAGAAAGAAACGACCCGTAAAATTAACGGTGATAGGCGAATCCAAGAAAAACGGAACGGTTGAGAGACTTGTCGGCGAACTGGGAATCGGTGACATTGTTCATTTTACAGGAAGAATCAAAAATGAGGAATTTGCCAATTATTACTCCCAAGCCACCATAGCCGTGGTTCCGTCGCTCTACGAAGGCTTTGGGCTTCCTGCGGCGGAAGCGATGGCCTGCGGCGTACCTCTCATCAGCACCAGCGGCGGTGCTCTGCCGGAAGTTGTCGGAAATGCGGGGTTATTGGTTCCTCCCGCAGATTCATCCGCCATAGCCAGAGAAATATTTTTTTTATTTAATAATCCCGATCAAAGAAAAAAGATGGCTCAGGCTGGCATTGAGCGTGTAAATGCTATCTTTAACTGGTCAAAGGCCGCCGGTGATATGGTCGATGTTTATAAAGAGGCGATCAATAGTTACCGATAGGAGTGGTAGATAAGAATTTTATCGTATTGTGACTGGTAATTAGTACGGGTCACTATCCTCTGTTTCGCACATTATTTCATAAATAATTCCGGATTCGGCTATGATCATTACTTGGCACATTGAATTTGACTACACATCAAAAAGACAGAAAATATCTCCGGCGATGTGTAATAAATTTCTTGTAGTGTTCAATGGAATAATCTCTTGATGTTATCAGAGACCTATTGATCTTCGATAAAGCTTATGATGAGCCTGGCTCCCCTGCATTGGGGATAAATTAACAAATCAACTTTCCCGGCCTTCGCCATGACAGGCTCCTGTTTGTTAAATTAAACGCGCCCCATTATTTCTAGATAATTTGTCTTAACCAACCGAAGAGCGTGTTGTCCCAGAGCAATTCCTTTTCCATTTTTCTGAGATTTTTTACAAAATCAGGTGGCTGGCTCGTTAAATGGCTCTCTCTTGTAACGTATTGGGTTTCCGGATCGAGTTCCCGGATAACCTGAGCCGGGTTTCCCGCCGCCACGGAGTCGACTGGAATATCGGTTCGCACCACCGACCCGACGCCAACCACGCTGCTCTTGCCAATGGGGATAACTTTGCAAATGATGGTGCTGTCACCGATCCAGACGTTTTCTTCCAGTTTGATGGGTCGTGGATCATCGAAAGACATTCGATTGACTATTGTGCCAATTGCAGTCCGTCATAAAGCTATACGTGCCGATCAGGCAGTTCTTTCCAATATCGATACTGAGGCCCGCCGAGATGCGTGCGCAATGGGCGATGACGGTGTAATCTCCTATGTCGATGCTGCCGCCCGCCTTGGTCAACGGCCAGCAGGGGACAGAAAACTGTCGCATTGTTGGGTCGAGTCTTTTTGACTCGACCTAACAATATGTTTGGCTTCGGTCAAGTCGAAAAGACTTGACCGAACATTTGGCGTTTTTATCTTCTATTCTTTAACCGGCATAAGGGCGCTTTTCGCAACACTCGCCAGATTCCAGCCGATGCGGGGCCGGACAAGACGCCTGTAAAAGATAGAAAACGGTTCCGCCACTTTTCCGTCAAGAGCCAGAAGCACATCTTCCAGAAGATAATGTGATTTATATCCGGGCTGAAAATAATGATTGAAAAGATGGCATCCCGGGCAATAGCTGACAAAATGCTTTTTCCCGCTTTTGGCAAAATCCTTGCGCTTGATCAAAGCTGTTTTGACGAATTTGGCAACTTTGCCGTCGTTGAAATATCCGGTATATCCGCAGCAGAGTGAATTTTCACGGTTATGCGGCAATTCGGAAATGGTCATGCCGATGGTTGTGGCGAGACGACGGACAGAGTTTAAGAACGCTTCTCCATTTTCGTATCCGAAACACGGATCGGATATGGCCGCTTCAATTTTTTGCGGCTTGATAACCCGCGCCGCGCCGGTTTCAATCATTTCCAGAAAATAATCATAGATGCCTATAACGGGAAAGGGCAATACGATGCCCAGCTTTTCGGGTAAAATCCGCGTGAGGACCTTCTGACAATGGCCGCACCCAACCACCAGACGCTCGAACCGGTTTTCCGAAAGACGTTTGATCAGCCGCCTGGCAATCCGATATCCTTCATCCAATAGCCCCCCTTGTATGGCCCAAACTCCGCAACAGTCGTCCGGGCCTCCGAATTTTGCTATATTGCGGAGCGCTTGCGATTCCTCCCATGTGCGGGGAAGCATCCGATCGGTACAGCCGATAAAGAGAATGTCTTTGCTTTTCTTCGGCGTCGCCCAACTTTGCAGGATTTTTTTATCGGTCTTTCCCAAACCTTTGTAAACATCTCTGAAGAAGTTGGCGTTCCAGCCCTCAACTCCCATACCGTTAACGGCATAGGCCATGGAAGCCGGAGTTTTAGATTCCGCGCGTCGCTTATATTCCAGGCATTCACGCTCTAAATCACTGGGATGGGCATCCTTGGGACAGCGGTTATCACACTTGCCGCAACGGATGCAGAAGGCGAGTTCCGGATACCATTGCGGCATTGCCGTTACTTTTTTCATGATCTCGCGGGCCTGCTTGGGTGTCATGTCCGCGTATTCACATCCGGCAATACATTTTCCGCATTGGATACATTTTTCCGCGGAAAATCCCCGCGCAAATACTGTTTGTTCAGCCATGAGAATGATTTTTCCTTTCATTGTTTTGTCGAGTCTTTTTGACTCGACAAAAGATGCGGATACGTTCGGTCAAGTCGAAAAGACTTGACCGAACGTATCGGGACTGGACCGAACATTTGGGGACTTGATCTAAAATTTGAGAAATCGGAACGGCATCACTTGCCCCGCGCCTGCGCCTGCTTGATCGCGTTGGCCATGCCCATTTCATACATCATCTTTCTACCGACGGCTTCCGTGGGCGCGAAGCGTCGAACGAAATCGATTTCCTCGTCGGTCGGTCTGGGCGTCTCGGTGACATTCTCCGCCATTTTCAGATCCCAGGGAACATCCTTGCGGACACTGTCAATACTGACGCCGTGATGAACCTGCGCAAGATGCATTTCCTTTGTTTTTTCATCAAAACGGAAAATGCCCTTCGTCGTGAGAAGCATTGAGGGACCTGAACCTTTCGGGAAAAGTCCCGTTTTTTCCCGGCTGTCGCCGCCATCGAGGTAACCCGGCGACGTAAAATAATCAAGCTTATTGACAAACTCACCACCGCGCATCGTCAGGATGGTGCGCTTGGCGTAGGACAGAAAATCCGGCGCCCCGCCCGCGCCCGGCAGACGCGCTTTGGGGTTGTAATAATCCCCGACAACCGTGGTGTTGACGTTTCCGAATTTGTCAATCTGCGCCACCCCCAGAAAACAGACATCCACAAAACCGCGATAGGTCATGGTGAAGGCGGAAAACAAATCCGTGGCATAAGAGAAGCCGCGGCAGGCGTTGGCATCCGCAATGTGATTGGGCGGAACAAGCGGCTGAAAATCAATGATGCCCGACTCCATCATTAATATGGCGTTCGGAGCGTGCAGGGCCTTGGCCATGGCACCGGCGGTCGTGGGCAGGCCGACGCCCAAAATAATATTCTCCCCGTCATGAATTTCACGCGCGGCGGTAATGATCAAAAGTTCATCCAACGTATATTTTTTAGCCATTGAGCATCCCCCTTTCTTCCATCATCTTTTCCATTTCTTCCAGCGTTATCCCCATGGTGCGCTCCAGACCGTTATTATCCCAGCAGGAGCCGTAAGCGCTTCCGTAATCGGCGGGCGCCGAGAAATAGGGTTTGGCTTTGATGGCATCCAGCTTTCCCGTTCCGTAGGAAGCGACATAGTGATCAATATATGCCTGACGGTTCGGACAACCGTAAACCCATTCATCCATCCAGGTTTTTAGACTGTCGCCCCGCATATCCATCAAAAAGAACATCGCGTACATTGTTCGGTCAAGGTTGTAATAACCCAGGACTTCCGTGGGATGCGCTCCCCAGGGCACCTCGACCACCGCATCCACGCGATAAGCCGGTATCAATGTCAGATGCGGGCTGGATTGAATAATATCGTGCTCGACAATTTCCTCGCACGAAACGATGATTTTTTTGCTGGCCAGCGACGCGGCCGCGACACTGCCCAACGCGCCCCAGTACTGGGCATTGCCGAATTTGTCCGCCCGCTGAACATGGACGATACAGACATCGGGATTGGCCGCCGGCACGGTCAGTATTTTCTTGCCGGTGTAAGGACAACCGATGACTTTGTATTTGTTTTCACCCATAAAAGATCTCTTTGCAAAAAGATCCGTTACCATAGGTCCTTCCAGTACCTGCATAAATGAAAAACCGTGCATCCCGGCCACCAGACGGGCGTTGTACTGGAAATTGGTATAGTCCTCCATTTCCAGTTTTCCATCTTTCAGCGCACGCTCAACCGCCGAGCCGCCCTCTTTGCCGCCGGCGCGGTAAACATAAGTGGAAACGAGTTTGTCCACGCAACCGCCGGCCACCAGAACTTCAACATCAAAGACACCGGACTGGGAATAAAGCGTCAATCCTTTCCTCTGCTGGCGGATAACTTCAAAAACAAGTTCGGCGCATGTACCCACGGTATAATTGCCGATCACCAGATGATCGCCGTCTTTCACGAAACGGCTGATCGCCTCCTTCGCGCTCATGACCTTATTTTGTGCCTTCGTCATTGATACCTCCGTGTGTTTTAATTCTTGCTTAAATCTCTCATAAACAGCGCTGTTTTGCAAAAAATTTTATCGGCTCATATTGTGCAAGGGATGCGTTGACGTGATCGACTTCTTTGGTAATCATCGCCTTGATTTCGGAATGATTGACCAGATATTCCTGCGAAGAGCATGTGTGGCCTTAAATTTTTGCAACGCGGCTATAGTCGAGTTTTTCTATACCTGCCGCGGCGTTGACCAAATGTTCGCGCAGTTTCGTGTCATACTGCATGGTGATGGCAATCTGTTCCATGATGGGCGATCCGCCGCCGTGATAGGAACCATAGCACATAAAGCCGGTATTGGATGAGCAGGTGACTTCCGCGAATAACAACCAGAATTTTATTTGGTCGGCTATAGGAATTTTGGGATTGCGCTTGAGATATTTCTCCAGAAGCGGCCTCAATTCCGGGCTGGCAAGATCCGCTTCATAGGGAAATGTGGAAGGCAGGCCACCCGCAATGTTGCAGAGCATTTCCTGTTCATCGAAGACCGCCTCTCCGGTGAGACATCTGCCAACATTCGCGTAGATGGAATGCGGAATGTAGCTTCCCGGACCGTAAGGCATCTGGCCGATGCCCGGCACATAAATCTCCGGTTTTCCCTTGGCCGAAGCGGTGAATCCGGCCGCGTAACCCAGCTCTGTCACCATAATGATCTTGGAGAGGATTTCCCGGACATGATGAGCCTTGGATATGCCGTTCACCTTTGCCGCCATGGAAGCAAGCCCCAGCAGCATATCGCCGATGGCCGGTTTGCAGCCAGAGTAACTGTGGCGATGGAAAAGCGCGAAAAGCATGGCCAGCGCTCCGCCGTGGAGATGTTCTCCGCAGAGAAACACCCTTTCCCAGGGGACAAATACGTCATCAAAAATCACGTAGGAATCGGTATATCCGATATCGGGATTATCTGTTTTGAAGTGAGTTCTCTTTCGTATTTTATGAATATGCACAACCTGTTTCACGCCGTCGTAATCCGCCGGAACGGCAAACGACACCGCATATTGCTGTTCATCAGGCCCAAGAATTCTCGTGGGAACGACAATAATTTCATCGGCAATTGAAGCCTCCGAAATGTGTAGCTTGCACCCCCTGACCACAATGCCGTCTTTCTTTTTTTCCACAACCCGCAGATACATGTCGGGATCGGTCTGTTCGGCGGGTCTCTTGAGACGCTCCCCTTTCATATCCGTCTGGGCGCAACAGCCAACCAGATCGTTTTTCTGAAAATTCCCCAGCCACTTGAGAAAATTCTTATGATATTCGGTGTTGCCGTTGTTCTGTTTGTCCGCTTCAAAACTGGCCGCGTTGACGCCGTTGATGGCGTCCACTCCCATGCAGCGCTGAATGCACATCCTGCCGGTGCGGCACAGGGTGCGGGTCATGTCCTGTTTTCTGTGAAGATCCTCCGGACTCTGATGGACATGGCAGAAACGGTTGATGGTCTCTCCCGTGAGGTGGGATTTGACGGTGCACAATTCCTTGAATTCAGGAATATGCGGCGCGTCAAAGGTGAACCCCATGACATTCAGGGCGGGAAGCTGCTCCTCATCATCACGATCAATCTTACTGCCGTTGAAGTAAAGGTTTCGTTTCATCTTCCTCAGGCCTTCAATGTATTGCTCTCTGGTTCTCATAAGACTCTCCTTTCAGTTATTCGTTACTTTTTCATTTTAAATGAATGATACTATATTATTGTGCGTAAATATTAATCTGCATTAATATAAAGTCAAGTAATATTTATTGACAGTTGTTTTATCTTGGATTAATATTACTGCCAGAAATAATATACCGGCATATGAGCAAACGGTCTCCGGTTGTAATGAAAACGATTATGCTTGTTTTTTCGCCGCATCTGTTTTAAACAACCGGCAATTAAAATGAGGAGACGCTATGGCCAGACACGACATCAAGGAAGCCAGAAAAGACAACGTTATTGACGCCGCCCTGCAGGTCTTTGCCCAGAAGGGATATGCCGACACTACCATGACCGACATCGCCAAAAAGGCCGGCGTTTCGACGCCGGTCTTGTATGAATATTTCAAAACCAAGGAGGATTTGCTTTTCGCTATTCCAGAAAAGTTTACGGCGGAACCGATAAAGATAGCGGAGTACGTCGCGCCTTACCTACGCGGGGCGGAGGCTAAAATTAGAGCCCTGGTCCAGGGCTATCTGACGATTTACGACGAAAACCCGCATTATGCTTCTTTAGTCATGCTGGAGTTGAAGACCAACAGAAGATTCCTGAAAACCAAGGCATACGGTATGGTTAAGAAAGTGGCCGGAGGGCTTTTGGACGTCATCAAAGAAGGAATCCAGGATGGAACCTTCAAGGAAGACACTGATGCCTTTCTGATCCGGTCTATGCTTTTAGGCACGATTGAACATCTCTGCATTCGTAAACTTCTGCTCGGCGAACCCAAAAATCTTCCGCAATACACCGATCCGATTGTTGACACAATTCTGGACAGCATCCGAAAGCAGTCAAAAAATATTTCGATCAACCTGAACATCAACGATCTGGAAGCGCCGGAAATCAAGGCCGAAAGAGACTTGCAAAACAGGGGCGCCGAACTGAAAAAAAAGAAAAAATGACGTGCAATTCGCATCGGGCCTCATTTCACCCTTTTTCATTGACACCGTACAATTTAAAATGTTAATTTCCCTCCTGTTATTGCAAGAATAAAGTAAAATTCTTAGCGCTTTATTAGTTTAACAAACAAGGAGAAATCTGTGACTTTTCAAGAATTGATTTTCGCCCTCGAAAAATACTGGGATTCGCAGGGATGCGTCATTCAGCAGCCGTACGACATGGAAGTGGGAGCCGGAACGTTTCATCCCGCGACCTGCCTGCGCGCGCTGGGACCGGAACCGTGGAATGTCGGCTATGTTCAGCCCTCGCGTCGTCCGACTGACGGCCGTTACGGTGAAAATCCCAACCGGCTTCAACACTACTACCAGTATCAGGTGATTATGAAGCCGTCGCCGGTCAACATTCAGGAACTCTATCTCGATTCGCTGAAGAGTTTCGGGATTGATCCGCTTGATCACGACATCCGTTTTGTCGAAGATGATTGGGAATCCCCGACGCTCGGCGCCTGGGGCCTGGGCTGGGAAGTCTGGCTGGACGGAATGGAAATCTCTCAGTTCACCTATTTCCAGCAGGTCGGCGGCTTCGATTGCAATCCCGTCTGCGCTGAATTGACCTACGGCACGGAACGCATCGCCATGTACATTCAGGGCGTCAACAATGTTTATGATCTGCAGTGGACGGATAAAATCAAATACGGCGATGTGCATCATCGCAGCGAAGTGGAGTTTTCCACCTACAACTTTGAAGTCGCCGATATCCCGATGCTGCGGAAACTTTTCGACACGTATGAAGAGGAAGCCCTGCGCATCGCGGAAAAAAACCTTCCCCTGCCCGCTTACGATTACTGTCTGAAATGCTCACATACTTTCAACCTGCTCAATGCCCGCGGTGCGATCAGCGTGGCCGAGCGCACCAGTTACATCGGCCGGGTGAGAAATCTGGCGAGAATCAGCGCCGAACTTTATATGAAACAACGTGAAGAAATGGGCTTCCCTCTCTTAAAGAAATCATAGAATCATGGAGATAAAATGAGTAACGAATTGCTTTTTGAAATCGGCACCGAAGAAATTCCCGCCGGATTTTTATCCAAAGCGGTTGTGGATATGGAAGACATCATCCGTAAATCACTCACCGAAAGACGAATAGCCTTTAAAGGAACAAAGTGTCTGGCCACGCCTCGCCGACTGGTCTTATCCATAACCGAATTGTCACCGCAACAGGACGACCAGACCGTCGAAAAGCTTGGTCCTGCCAAAAAGGCGGCCTTCGATGAAAACGGCCAGCCGACAAAAGCGGCCATCGGTTTCGCACGGGGACAGGGCATGGAAGTCTCTCAGTTGGAAACCATCACAACGGAAAAGGGCGAATATCTTGGCGCGCGAAAAACAATCGTCGGACAGGCGACCAAAGATCTGCTTCCGGATATTCTCAGGGATTTCATGCTGGCCATTCCCTTTCGCAAGTCCATGCGCTGGGCCGCCTATGGATTGCGTTTCGCCCGCCCGGTGCACTGGATTCTGGCGCTGTATGGCGGCAATGTCATTCCCATGAAAATCGAAGACATTGAAAGCGGCAATACATCGCAAGGGCATCGTTTCATGAGCCCGGCACCATTTGCTGTTGCCGGTTTTCAAGATTATCTGACCAAAACCCAAGATAATTTTGTTATCGCCGATCAGGCCGAGAGAAAAAAACTGATTCTGGAGGAAGCGCAGAAAGCAGCAGCGGAGGTAGGCGGAAAACTTTTCTACACGGAAGATCTGCTGGAAACGATCAGCTTCATCGTGGAGTATCCGGTCATTGTGCGCGGTGGCTTTGAAGAGGAATTTCTGAAAATCCCCAAAGAAGTTCTCACGACAACCATGATCTCTCATCAGAAATATTTCCCCGTTGTGAATGAAGAAGGAAAGCTTCTGCCCTATTTCATTGCGGTCAGCAACACCAAAGCCCGTGATTTGGACGTGGTAGCCAAAGGTAATGAAAGAGTCCTGCGGGCGCGACTGGCCGATGCTTCGTTCTTTTTTGAAGAAGATAAAAAAGTTGCGCTGGAAGATCGGGTGGAATCGCTCAAAAAAGTCGTCTTCCACACGTTGCTGGGAACATCGCATAAAAAAGTGGCGCGTTTCCGAAAACTGGCGGTAAAGATTGCTGCCAAAGTTAAACCGTCTGTTAAGAAAAACGTTGACCGTGCCGCGCTTTTAGCCAAGGCGGATCTGGAATCGCTCATGGTGGGTGAATTTTCTGAGCTTCAGGGCATCATGGGCCGTGAATACGCGCTTATTGCGGGA
>JASEHT010000079.1:261-9594 GCA_030018675.1 Smithella sp. | reverse complement strand
CTCGGGGCCGACATGAGTTGCGGTACCCGCGCCATGACACTTGCCGAAGGTGTGGCCACCGGCCACCAGTGCGACGGTTTCTTCGTCGTTCATGGCCATGCGCGCAAAGGTTTCGCGGACGTCGCGGCCGGAGGCTACCGGATCGGGATTTCCGTCCGGGCCTTCAGGATTGACGTAGATCAGACCCATCTGCACGGCCGCGAGCGGGTTTTCAAGATCGCGGTTGCCGGAGTAGCGGTTGTCGCCCAGCCATTTGTCCTCGCTTCCCCAGTAGATGTCTTCTTCCGGCTCCCAGACGTCCACGCGTCCGCCGGCAAAGCCGAACGTTTTGAATCCCATCGATTCGAGGGCGCAGTTGCCGGCCAGAATCATCAGGTCGGCCCAGGAGATTTTTTTGCCGTATTTCTGTTTGATAGGCCACAACAGCCGTCGCGCCTTGTCCAGATTCACGTTATCGGGCCAGCTGTTGAGCGGGGCCAGACGCTGGGATCCGGAGCCCGCGCCGCCGCGGCCGTCGCCCATGCGATAGGTGCCTGCGCTGTGCCATGCCATCCGGATGAAGAGTCCGCCGTAGTGCCCCCAGTCGGCGGGCCACCAGTCCTGCGAGTCGGTCATCAGCGCGTAAAGATCTTTTTTCACGGTTTTCAGGTCGAGTTTCTTGAATTCCTTGGCGTAGTCAAACGCGTCGCCCATCGGATTGCTTTTTTGCGTGTGCTGGTGAAGAATCCTCAGATTTAATTGATTCGGCCACCAGTCCCTGTTTGAGGTGCCGCTGCCGGAAATGGATTTTTTCATCCTGCCTGTTACCGGGCATTTGCTTTCTTCGGTCATAATCCCTCCTCCTTCCGTGTGATTATAATTTTAAAAACGTTACACTTTTCACTGGATCCCCTTTTTACAATCCGGAATGATTCTTAATTATAAGAAAAACCACTCATCATGCTATTTTCACCTTTCGTTGAAAATGCCGCGAGGCTGCGCAATAAGAAAATTCAGCCGGGCCGCTTCAGACAATTCCGGCAATACCCGTGAAGCTCCAGCCGGGTGTCGGTCACGACAAAACCCGATTTCCGGGCAATGTCTCTGGGTTCGAGCGATGCGGGGATGGAGTAGTCCGCAATCTTTCCGCAGCGGTTGCAGATGAGATTCACATGGTCGGAGAGATCCACATCGTAGCGGTTTTCCATCCGGTCGAATTCCAGTTGTCGAATCAGGCCGTTTTCGGAAAATTCCTTCAGCGTTGCGTAAACCGTGGAGAGGCTTACGCGTTTGGCTTTTTTGCGGGCTTCATTGAAGATCAACGTTGCGCCGGGATGCTCGTAACGGTTTTCTACCAGCGCGTTGATAATGGCTAAGCGCTGCGGTGTGATCTTGAGGCCCTTTTCCTTTAACTGACCGATCAGGTCTTCTTTCTTTTTTTTCATTTCGGAATCATTCCAATTTAGATTCTCCCTTTTAATCCAATCCGCCATGCCTTGTCAAGTCGTTTTAAAGGGTCACATTTTAAGCCGGTGCCGATTGGGCCGGTTCATTGTGTTGCAGAGCAAACCTGCTTCAAAAGAAGAAATAATAAAGTATTCTGAGCTATATTGGACTTGATGGTCAGAAAAAAATTAAATTCTGGCTTGAAAAAGATAGCACCTACTAATCCACAGCAATGCGTTTTTTCATATCCCGGATCATAACCATTTCTTGTTTTCTTTTATTTTATAACTCGCTCAAAGCAGACGGCCCCATCCGTCCCGAGTTTATTGCCTGTCGTATATTCGGAGATATAAATCAGCTTCCACCCGTCATATTTCTTGAACACAGCGTCCCTTGCGGACTTGTTCCTCATATCTACTCTTTCATACATTGTCTGCATTTTCTCACCGGGAACTCCTGTATCCCATTTAACGGATGAAACATTCTCCGTCTGACAGCCGATCATCGCCAATAAAGCAAGCCATATCCTTTTCATGGATAATTATAATATTCTCTCCTTTATCTTTCCGCATAAAGAGGTAAAGGGATGTTCCTTCCGCTGCTTGAGTAATCTTTCAAATGCGGGACGCAAAGGTTCCGACCGCCACTGAAAATAGCTCTGGTAGAGCTTTTCATCCTGCGATACGGCCATGATATATCGTGCCAGGGATTCAGGACTGTCCCAATCAACGACATTGATGTAGCAGTGATCTCCCGGTGTAAAATCTTCAATATTCGGGGCGCCCAGATAGATGGGAACAGAACCGGCAATCAGCGGATCATAAAATTTTTCAGTGACATAATCTTTCGCAATGGCATTTTCAAAAGCGAGAGTGAACTTATACCTGGAAATGGTATCCATTTTAGATGACCGGCCTATATCATTTTCCAGCCTTTTATTGCGCAACACTTTCCCGTAGGAATGCACGTTCAAATATTTCATCAACGCCGCTAAATATTCCAGCCGGCCGCTTGAGTGAAAAGAACTAGAGATAAACGCACAGACGTCTTGCGGATCAGTCTTGTCCCGAACCGGTTCTCTCAACAACGTGCCCAATTCATGATCAAAGTATGGCGTAACAATATCCGAATCCAGATGGTGGCTCATGGTCAAATCAAAAGCTTTCATAAATGACGGACATCTCATATGAGGATAGTTGGCCTCGCATTCCATATACCAGGCGACCCACAGCTGCCCCTTTTTCCTCACCAGGCGTTTGGATCTGAAAAGGACAGGATAAATCACAGGAAGGCAACGGCCAATCTTACTGAGCAAAGGCGGGTAAAGCGTGGGAAGATGAAAGACGACGGCAACGGCATCCCGCATAAACCTCCTGTCCGTCGTGATGATAAAATCATCCGGAATATCTGCCGCGCTAAAAGAAAGCGGCATGCCAAACATCGTATTATAAAAAAGAATAATGTTTATTTTTTTCATTTTAATGACTTGGGAAATGTTTTTTTCGTCACTGGCAAAAAATCCAGACATTGTCTGGCAATGCGGGCGGGGTCAAAATGCTGATGAACATACTCACGCAGTTGAGCGCCTTTTAATGCGGCCTTCTCCGGCTCCTCATATACCCGGCGCATGAATTGCCGGGTCTGAGAAAGATCGGGCTCCGCCCATTTTTGATCGGGCGTGTAGGAGCTCCAGTGCTTATTGCCGCGGACCGGGACCAGATCATATTTGACCTGATATGACAAATGCTGCGGCAGATAATCAAGAACACCTCCTATCGCTGTGGTGATTACCGGCTTGCCCCACCACGCCGCTTCAAAGGATCCCATGCCCCAGCCTTCGCCTCGGCTAATCGCAACAAAGCAGTTTCCTCTTTGATGGAGCCGGGCAATATCATCGTCCGCCAGTTCTTCGTCCAGATGGATGATTTCCGGCCCATTCGTTGAGGATTTTATGAAAGCTTTGAAAGCGTCTGCCGAACGCAACGGTTCCATTTGCCATGGTTTGTGCCATTTACGTCTGTACCTTGTAAAATCCTGTCTACCCGTTTTCAAGACTAGCACAACCGGTTCGTCCCGGTGAAACTCCGACAAAAACGCTTCCATCAGAAGCCACGGCGCTTTCCGGTCGTTCCAGACACCGATGTTGTAAAAAACATAGCGCTCGCCTGCCCGCGCGAGCACTTTGTTTATTGCCGGCGACGGCCTCAACTCCGGCGTATGCCCGTGCAACTGGGAAATATGCGGCAATACCTCGATTCTGGTCTGAACACCGCAAGCGCGAAAGACTTCACGGTTCCAGATGCACGGCACAAAGATACCGTCCATGGCGTTTAACAAATCCCTCCAGTGTCCGGGAATTTTATCGGTTTCCCAGGCTAGGTAGCCCCATAGTCCGGTGGAATTTGCGCGCAGGCTGCGCTCGAACTTAAGCCATCCCGGATAGTACTCCGGCACCATGTGCAGAATGACGTTTTCATAGCCTTCCCGAACCTGCAAGAGGGAATACGGATCATAGGCGGAAACGCCGGCAACAACAGGTGTCCAGTGCACGACTGCTCCTGCCTGTCTTAAAGCATGAACCAGATTCTTCGCCGCAATGGCGTACCCGGTTGAATCGTCGAACCCCACGTACTTGATTTTTTCCAAAATTTTAACCCATTCTTTTCATGATTTGAGCGACAACCGGTTTATGGCATTTTCCCGCCATTGAACGTACCGTCATGAGCCTTTTTCCCCTCTGGTTATTTTCCCCAGATGTTTTCTGCAGGTCAACGCAGCGTCTTCCAGAACCGCTTTTGCGTTCTGCAACGAATAGCCGATCCGGTCAGACGATATGTCCGGTTTCAGAAAGGGTCTGGCTAATGCGGCATAAGCCGAAGGGGCAAAGCGCACATATTCCGGGGTCAGTCTTCCGGCGTGAAAAAAAGATGTATCGATCCGTTTGCGGTCCCACCACATGTGGCTCCAGAGATGAATGCTGTAGACCCCATCGAGATTTGGGGCAGGCTCTTCAAAAATTCCGCGGATTCCCTCCCGCGTCCAGTCATAGAAAAAGAAGGACCGCCGGGGTTCGACATGAATCCAGTCCGGATGTTCTCGGCTCAATTGATACGGCAAGAAAGTACTGTGGGCGCTCCATGTGCCGTCGAAGGATTCATACGTCCGGGAAAGCAGAAGCCTGGCAAAATCCGCATCCGGCTTTCCCATTATCCAGGCATTGCACAGAGACCCTCCCGCCTTTTGCGCAGCCTTCGCGGTCCAGTCCACCTTTTCCATGCCCATGACAAAGGGATAATCGTAGAAATGCTCTGGTAGTTCCTGAACAAATAAGGTGTCTATATCGGCATAAATTCCGCCAAACTCAATCAGGCTTTCCAGCCTGGCAATATCGGACAGGTGGGCATAGCGATACGGTCTGATGTCGGGATCATCATATGCAAAGGAAGAAATGAAGCGATCCGGTTCGATGGGCCGGAGCTCTAGAAAGGGGACAATCCGATCCCACCAGGGGCCCCACGGCAAATGCTGATAATGGAACAGGATCCGGTCCGGTTTGTTGACGGCAAGACAGGAAGCGATGCACAGATAATGCATCAGGTGGAATGGTTCGGTTTGCGGGCGTAATCCGAACACAAAATGAAATAGACGGGGTGTCTTTGTCACGTGACCAACCCCAGTGATTGCCCTGTCCAGGCAGAGTAAACCGCCTGCGGACCGTATTGGGTTTTTACAAGATCGAGCGCCTGGCGCGAAAGCGCGTCGGCCATCTCCTGATCGTTCATCAATTGTAGACAGGCTGAGGCAAACCGTCGGGGATCATCTTCCATCAATAAATGCACACCGTTTTCAATGTCCAGCCCCTCGGCTCCCTTGACCGTGGATACGACGGGAATACCATAAGCAAAGGCTTCCAGTATTTTAATCCGGGTTCCGCCACCGCCGCGTATCGGCGTCACAACGATATCCGCTTCATCATACTCCAGCTCCAGGTCTTCGACCCATCCGGCAAAATTTATTTCGGGATGATTTGCGAATCGCCTGATCCAGGTCTGGTCGGGTACAGCGCCGACAACCCGCAAATGCCAGGGTCTGCGACTTTTTTCTCTCAAAACGGGCGCGATATGCTCGGCAAAGAAACGGACGGCGTCGGCATTGGGATAGTATCCCATGGTTCCCACAAAAAGCATTGTAAAAACCCTATTGACCCGATGGTTTTTTGCACTTTTTGTAATCGGCACTACATTCGGCAGTGCAGTAATAACTTTATTCGGGAATCTGTTTTGAATAATATCCCTGTCAATGGCCGAACTTGTAAATATTTGATCATACCCCGGCATACTTTTTGTCTCAATATTGAAAAAAATTATGGATTCATTGTTCAGTTTTGATGCCTTAATGAAATCCCCGTTCCGGTAATATAACCCGCTGATTGACTTTCTTGCTTCTGATTCAATGTCATCAATATCAATGGAGTAAAAAGAATCAAGACCGAGGTTCTTTAGTATTTCGGCTATTGAATTAAGATAAAGCCGAAATACATGGACACGATCATATTTCATGCGTGCTATCATTGGCAGAGCTTTATTACGCCGCAAATAATTGCTGTCGCCTAAATCTGCCACAAAATTACGATCATCACCCTTGATGAAATGTTTTAATCTGTCTATAAAAGAGAGATAGCGATGCCATAAGCTCAATTTCCATCCTGAATAAGGGTAGAGGCAAATGTAGTCTATGGTATCGCAATGTCGTTCTATATGAGTATTCGTGACACGCGGCAGTCTTTCAGGGATCGATCCTACAACAAGGAGATGAATGGAATATATACGACGAAGATCCACAATTTGGTAGTATGGACGCATAGCCAATCCTGGCCCATTAGGAGATGGAAGGATTGGTGATATAAATAGAAGCTTAGGTTTCATTGACTTTGGAGCCATTCAAAATCACGAATATTTTTTCTAAATATTTTGGTCGGCATAATTCCGTATCTATAAAGTCTTTTTCTAAGTAGCAAGGCCGTCATCCTGATGCCATAGAGAGGGTTACTCATCAATGTTGCAATCACGGGCAGCGAATACCACGTGTTATCAACTATTCGTTTGAATATTATTTTCAGCATAAACTCATTCCATGGATTTTTGACTTCCATTGAATCAAGAATAGCTCTGAAACACTCTGCTTTTGAGAAAGAGGGGGAACCATCAAGCTTTAATGAACTATTCATCATGGTAGTTTGGTTTTGGTGTTGCCTTATCCCGACAAATGCAATATTTGTTGTTGCCAGCGTTTTTATTTTTTCCAGAAGCGAGAACCAGAAGAGCGTATCTTCGCCGTGCCAGATATCTTCTCTGAATCGCAGTGAACCGATAGCCTTTCTTTTCACAAGGCACGAATCAATAGCAATATGGTTAATAAGCAAAGTGGTTATCGGGTCTTTTTTGCATGTTTTAAGATTGATTGCCCCGATTGCGTCTCGGGGATAAGAGATTGAACATCCACTTTTGAAACTGACTGCCCTTCCAATAACCATCTCCGCATTTGTTTCAAATTCAAGGCTTGCAAAGCAAGCTTCAATAAAATCAGGGGAAAGAATATCGTCGTCATCTAAAAAAAGTATCCAGTCTCCTTTCGATATTGAAATTCCTAGATTACGCGCATATCCGGGCCCTTTATTTGACTGCAAATGGACAAGAATAATCGAATCATCAAGCGTTCCAATTGTGGAAAGCTTACTCCATTGTTCTGGGCCCGAACCGTTATCAATTATTATTATTTCCAGGGCGCGGCACGTTTGGTTCAGAATAGATTTTACTGCTTCTGCAAGAAATACCGGCCGGTTAAAAGTTGGGATGATAACAGAAACATTAAACTGTCGCATAATATATCACCATACTAACAGATTCAGAAAATACTGCTGCAAGATACCGTAAAACTTTTATATCACGCTACAGGCCTTTCTGATTATCGTCCCTCAAATTGTTTTACTTCTGTATGCTTTTGCCCAGGAAGTTATGAGTCCTTGACCAAATCGTTGGGAGGCCAGATCTTATTTGGAGCCATTAAATTTAAGGTTTGCTTTCCAGAACGATCAGCGCATCAGCGACGACCGGTTCGGCGCCGTTGATGATGATCGGATTCAGATCAATCTCTGCGATTTCCGGATGCAGCAGGGCGATGTTTCCCAGAACTTGAATAATTTGGGAGAGCCGGTTTAGTTTTACCTTCGGCATTCCCCGATATTTATCAAGTAACTTCGCGGCGCGGATTTCCGCAAACATCTCTTTTGTGTCCGCGTCTGTAACCGGCGCCAGACGTAAAGTTGTGTCCTTGAAAACCTCCGTGAAAACGCCGCCCAGACCGAAAACGACACCGGGACCGAATCCGGCAAAGCGCGTCATTCCGGCGAGAAATTCGCGGCTGCCTTTCAGCATTTCTTGCACCAGCACGGGAATTTTACCGCCTGCGTTTTTCTGAATATTTTTAAATTCCTTTTTGAGTTGGATTTCGTTTTCCACATTCAGCGCGATAAGTCCCTTGCCGCTTTTGTGCATGATTTTCCACGAGCAGGCCTTGAGCGCCACGGGATAGCCGATTTTCCTGACGGCTTTGAGCGCCTCTTGAACATTGGCCGCCAGCGCTTCTTTTGTCACCGGAACGCCGTAGCAGGCCAGCAACTGTTTCGCGTCGTATTCATCCAGCGCCGCTTGCTTGTTTTCCAATGCCTGCCGGATAATTTCCTCTGCCGCCTTGTTGATCTTTGGCACCAAAGCGTCTTTGCGGGGAGCGCGCTCTTTGATCTGCTTGTAGCGATACAGACAACCCAGCGCGAGCGCCGCTTTTTCGGGAAACCGGAAAACGGGAAAGTTATGATCCATGTAGCCTTGGGTATAGCAGTCCTCTTCGTCAAACAACGACGATATCAGATAAGGCATGTTGTATTTGCGGGGCATCTCAAACGCCTCCTGGACGATCGGCAGCGAGAATTTTAAAAATTCCTCCAGTGAAATATTGCCGGCCATTTCCTTGAGGTGCGGATAAATTTCCCGCATGTAGCCGGTCATCATAGCCCCGTGCAGAACCATCGCGTCGATCTCGCCGCTCTTCATCATGATTTCCGGAAGCGTGACAGCCAGTTTCTCAATGCCGACATCGAAGGTCAAATCCACCGGATTGGCCGCGGAGGCGTGCGGCTCGATGTGCTTTCTGATATCCTTCTGCAGATTATCGGAAAAACGCGGGACATGAAGCCCGACGGAATCGCAGACATAGGAAATAGTGGTTGACGGTCCTCCGGAATTCGTCATGATCCCGACACGGTTTCCTTTCAGCGGCGGTTGGGTGGCCAGCGCCCAGCCGTTCATATAGAGGTCCTCGACGGAATGCACCCGGATAATGCCGGCCTGTTTGAAGATGCCGTCATAGAGAAAATCAGGCCCGGCCATCGCTCCCGTGTGGCTCAGGCCCGCGCGCGCGCCGGATACTGACCCGCCCACGTATTGGGCCACGATCGGTTTACGCGGCGTGATCTTGCGGGCGACTTCCACAAACCGCTTCCCGTCGCGGATGCCTTCGATATAAAGAATAATGGCCTTGGTCTGCTCGTCTTCGCCCAGATATTCCATCGCGTCCACCATATTGATGTTGGCTTCATTGCCCAGGCTGATCGCTTTGCTGAAACGCACGCCCCGTTTTCTCAGAGCCGGGAGCGATTGCGTCACATACGTACCGCTTTGCGAGGCGAAACCCAGCATGCCGGGCTGCCGCTCAATCGTCATCACGGTGGTGTTTAGAGAAATTTCGGTGTTGATGATGCCCAGGCAATTCGGGCCGACAAAACGAATTCCGTAGCGTCTTGCCACATCATTGAGTTCGTTTTCCATCTTCTGGCCGTCCGCTCCTGTTTCC
>JASEHT010000079.1:0-251 GCA_030018675.1 Smithella sp. | reverse complement strand
ACGATGGCTCTTTTTGTTCCGATTTTTCCGAAGCTCTCGATAATCGGAATAACCGATTTTATCGGGACAATCAGCACGGCGAGATCCGGAACTTCCGGCAGATCTCCCGGCGAAGCGTAGGCCTTGTGTCCCAGAACCTTTTCTTCCTTGGGGTGGATGGGGAAAAATTTGCCCTGATAGCCGTCGTGCAGAATGCTTAAGGCTTGTATAGTACCCATTTTCATCGGGATGTTATTCGCTCCGACAACGGC
>JASEHT010000078.1:4218-9597 GCA_030018675.1 Smithella sp. | reverse complement strand
TGGCGGCGGAAGAGCGGGTGACGATGACCATGGAGGTTATTTTTGAGGATAATATCAACGGCAAAGTTATCTGGAAGACGAACAACATGGCGGATTCTGTAGATTACAGGCTCACTCAAGATATTAACCTGCTTCCCGCAACCAGAAAAAAAGCTCTGATGAAATTGTCGAATGACATGTCGGAAAGAGCGTTCAACCTGATGATGTCCGGATTCTAGTGAGCCAAGCTGAAAACGAGTCCCGATGAATCGGGACGAAGTTTGAAGCGTAAGGCGAACTATCCCCGAAGCGAAGCGAATGGGGATTCGAAGTAAAACGCAACGAACTTTGTAAGGCGAACTATCCCCGAAGCGAAGCGGAGCGGGATTCGAGACTCGCTGAGAGCGAATCCCGACGAGTCGGGATGAAGTTTGCCCCTGTCCCCTGAAGGTGGCGGGATAATTCGCTCTAAGATTTTCCGAGCACTACGTTTCAGAAAATCAAGGCTCATTAAAGAGTAAGGCGAACTATCCCCGAAGCGAAGCGGAGCGGGATGAAGATTCGTTGAAGACGAGTCCCGATTTATCGATCCACCTGTCGTTTCGGTGAAATCTGAATAAATATAATGAAAAAAACTGGATTCCGTATCGCGCTTCGCTAGTACGGAATGACAAAAATAGTTTATGACGCCTTCAGCACGAAAATTCGGCAGTTACTTTCTTCTTCCCTTCGATACTATACCGGAGTCTCTTGGCTTCATTTCTTCCGATAAAAGCTCTGTTGCAGAAATAATAAATATTTCTTCTTTCCTTAAAAAGTTGTCCGGCAACTATCTTTTGCTGGTCGATGCTGAAAAAGAAATAATCATCGATAAAGTGTCCCTGATCCACATCATCGATAAAATTCAAAAACGAAAAGCGGGGCTGGTCTATTCCGATTATTATTGGAGAGAAGGCAAATCCCAAACATCCTGCTCTCTGATTGATTACCAGCCAGGCAGTATCCGCGATGACTTTGACTTTGGCCATCTTTTGATTTTTCCCGGTTCGGCTGTTAAATCCGTTCTTAAAAAGTATGGCTCTCTACCCTCTGATGCGAAAACGGCCCTGTACGACCTGCGCCTGAAAATATCCACCGACCATCCCATAATTCATGTGCCGGAATTTCTGTATACCGTGTGTGCGGAGAAACGAAAAAAAACAAAGAAATCCGTCGGAAAGACAGAAGCGCAATTCTCTTATGTAGCAAAGGAAAATTTGCTCCGTCAGAAAAAGCTGGAAAAGATTGCGACCAGTCATTTAAAGCGCAGTGGCGCTTTTCTGCCGCCGCGGACAAAAATATTAAATAAGCAAAGAGACGACCGGCAATGGAAAGCGAGTGTTATTATTCCCGTGTTGAATCGTAAAAAAACGATTTCCGACGCGCTGAAAAGCGCGCTGCAGCAAAAGACTGATTTCCCGTTCAACATCATCATTGTGGATAATCATTCCACCGACGGCACGACGAATATTCTAAGGGAATATGCTGCGAAATATCCGCATGTCCGCCATATGATTCCGGAGCGCCCCGACCTGGGTATCGGCGGCTGTTGGAACGAGGCAATCAACTCTCCGCATTGCGGTAACTATGCTGTTCAGCTTGATTCCGATGACCTGTATTCCTCGCCGAAGACGCTGCAGAAAATCATCGACTTCATGCGCGCAGGCAATTACGCGATGGTGGTCGGCTCGTACACGATTGTCAATGAGCAACTGAAAAAGATTCCGCCGGGACTGATTGCGCACAAGGAATGGACGCAGTCTAACGGCCATAATAATCTGCTGCGCGTCAACGGCATGGGCGCGCCAAGAGCTTTTGACTTGTCCATCATTCGCCGGATTGGTTTCCCTAATGTCAGTTACGGCGAGGATTACGCGGTCGCGCTAAAAATATCCCGTGAGTATAAAATCGGCAGAATCTACGAAAATTTATACTGGTGCCGCCGCTGGAAGGAAAACACCGATGCGGGAATTTCTGCCGCGAAGAAAAACCGCAATGATGATTACAAGGATGGACTTCGTTCGCAGGAAATCAAGGAGCGTCAAAGATTAAACGAAAGAAACGAGAAATTGGCCGGAAAAACTTTTGCGGCATATCCCGAAAAAGCGAAAAAATCTTTAACCGCGCTTTGTCAGAATTTATATGACGGGCAAAAGAAAAGCTGGCCGAAATTTGCCAAAGCCTGCCGTGATTTATCGTTCGTGAAAACGAGGGAATTGTCGGGAGATTATCAGGTCGTTCTGCAGTACAATTTCGCCCGTGCCGTCAGCAGCGGCGCCCCGGTGGATGCCGAAGCGATAAAATCAAGACCCTGCTTTTTATGTCAGGATAATCTGCCGATGGAACAGAAAGGCATTTTATACAGAAATCGATTTCTGGTTCTGTGCAATCCCTTTCCGATTTTTGAAAATCACTTTACGGTTTCTTCGCTTCTTCACGAGCCGCAGGATGCGGCTTCAGCCGTGGACGTATTGATGCGACTGGCAGCCGATGCTTCGCCCCGATACGCGGTATTATATAATGGTCCTGCCTGCGGCGCTTCCGCGCCTGATCACCTTCATTTTCAGATGGTTCCCCGAAACGTCCTTCCCTTTTTGCGGGAAGCAAGAGGCGTTGCCCCATTCAAGAAAACGTCGTCTGTTGAATACAGGATTGGCAAAGGTTTTGACCGTTGCGTGATGATGATGGAGTCCGGCAATGAAAAAGCATTGAGAAAAGAATTCTTGCGTTGGCTGGATGTTGTGCGCGAAAAGATGGCGATTCATGAAGAGCCCATGATCAATATCGTGTGTGTTTTTGCACGTAACAAATGGCGCATGGTTATTTTTCTTCGCCGAAAACACCGGCCTGACGCTTATTTTGCCGAAGGCGGTCAAAAAATCTTTGTTTCGCCCGGCGCCGTGGATATGGCCGGTGTGGTAATTACGCCGCTGCTGGATAATTATAACCGGCTGGATTATAATGCCGTTCGTGAAATATACCGCGAAGTGTCATGGCCGGACGGTATTATGAATTCGATCATGAAAGATTTTTAAAGGAGATATATTAATGTTTTTTACCGAAGACGTTATTGTGGACAGTGCGATGAGTTTTTCCGAGGCGGTGGAAGGATCGACCGCTCCCGAAGAAATCATTCTCACCTTGTCGCTTGTGGATGTGCTTTACTATTCTTTTGACGGTAGAAAACATCAGGGGCAGATCGTCGTCAACAACGAGCTGGAGGACGATGTTTATGATCTGTTCAATTATATTGAAAAAATTCTGTTCCCCATCGGGAAGGTTGTTCCCATTGTCGCGTATCAGTGGAATGATTATGATTCCATGGCCGATAATAATACGTCTTCTTTTAATTTCCGGTTGATTGAGGGAACCAATAAATTATCCATGCACTCTCTGGGGAAGGCTCTGGATATCAATCCTGTGCAGAATCCTGTCATTTATCCCAATGGGGTGTTGGTGCCGGAAGGCTCGAAATACCAGCCGCAGGAAAGCGGAACTTTTACTGCCGATCATCCGATTGTTCAGGAGTTTCTCAGGCGTGGCTGGCACTGGGGTGGAAATTTTGAGCAACCGAAAGATTATCATCATTTCGAGAAACCCTGATCCCGATTACAAATTATAGCGCTGTCTGCGTTAGATTAGTCATCAGCTTCCTCAGCGTATGTAAAAATACGCCTCGTCGCCTCCGCCTAGCCGCCTCGGTATGCTTTGAAAATTAATTATTATATTGGTCGTTTAGATTAGCTATGCTGGCCGGGCGACGATGATGCCGGTGAATTTTTTGTTGGATTTCAGATACGCAACAAGCGTTTCCTTCGAGATGACGACTTTGCCTTCTTTTTGCGACGCGTGAAGCAATCGAAAGCTTTTCCCCTGCCGGATGGCAAAACCGACATGTGCAACATCCAGCCCTTCCTGACTGGCGGCAAAGGCGATAATATCACCACTTTGGATTTTTTTTATCTGTGCTCCGATCTTTTCTTTATCAATAATAGAGGAAGACTTTTGGGAAAGTTTCTTTTCGATATCTGTCATTTTGATAAATTGCGTTTTGTTTTTCAGCGCCGGATATAATTCAGGATGTGTGCTCATAAAATCGATTTTTTTGCGTCGCGGGGTTGCTCCCAACTCGGTGGAGAGATCGATGAGAATTTTCTTTTTGACATTGTCGCGCAGCCAGTCGGTGAAGTAGTGCAGACGGGAGGAGTAACCGCTGATCCTGCCTCCGCGATAACGAATAGATTTTAGATGATTTTCAAAAGCTTTGGACGAAAATTTTCCGGAAGCCGCGCATCGGGCAAGTGATAAAACCGTTTCGACCAAGGTAACGCAATCGAAAGAGGACAAATCGAAAGCGAGTTTTTCCCGGTCTTGATTTCGGGACTTTCCTTTCCGGTATGGTTTATCAAGAAAAAGACAACCGATTTCAATGATCAGATTTCCGTAAGATGAATTGTCATGTTGATTCGATTTCATAGGGATGCGATTTCCATTTATTTTGTTTCTAAATGATTATCGAGGACAAAGCAAATATAAATATTTGAGAAAGAGGAAAATATAAACATTCAAATAAAAGTGGCCGGTTCTGCAACCGGCCACTTTTATAGATTATGTATTGGCGTTTCAAATCCCCACACGTCGTGGATGATCCCAATCTCATGGTGATCTTTCGGTTATTCCAGGGATCTCGCTTCAGGGATGCCTCGACTAACCAATTTCAATATGCCACGCTTTTTAAATTGGAGCCTCACTATTGCAAGGCGTTTATTTTTTTGGTCAGTCGGGAAATTTTACGGGAAGCGTTTTTCTTATGGATCAACCCTTTCGATGCGGCTTTGGCCAATGACGGAGTCGCAACTTTCAACGCTTTGATGGAATTTTCCTTGTCTTTGCTTTCCACGCTGTTGATGACGGCTTTGATTTTTGTTTTTAATGTTGATTTGGCCGCAACATTGCGCTGACGATTTTTTTTGTTCTGACGGTTACGTTTTTCCGCCGATTTGTGTGTTGCCAAGTGTATCCTCCTGAATTCATTTTTACAAAAATAATCCCCGTAAGGAACGCTTACGGGATAACTTGACCCACTCCAGTACGCTTTGCTTTTGAAACACGGGTCTCATTAAAATGTGGGGTTTTCTAGCCCAATTATGCATGAGTGTCAAGCAGAAACTGCCCTATTTTTATATATCCTGCGGTGAATGCCAGTATTTGTCTTCGCAAAAAAATTATCTAAAGCTTTAATCTGTTTAAAAATTTTTCTTGACATAACATATTTTCTTCATATAAACGACGCCATAATATACTTTCACGGAATCATAAGGTTTCTCTACTTTCTGCGCCTCAATATTAAAAAGTTAATAA
>JASEHT010000078.1:0-4208 GCA_030018675.1 Smithella sp. | reverse complement strand
TGAATAAAATGGCAATTGACCGGAAATCAGAAGAAAAACACACAGAGAAGAAGTTGTTATCGCAGGAAGATCTGTCTCTCCTGGCAAAAGACATCGTGGCGAATGCCGGCGTCGGCATATACATCGTGCAGCAGGGAAAGTTTGTCTATGTCAGCGATCTCTACCGGAAAATTACCGGCTATTCGGACCAGGAACTCATCGGCACACATTCTCTGGACCATATTCATCATGAAGACAAAGAAAAAGTGAGACAGAACGCGACCAAATGTTTGAAAGAAGATACTTGCAAACCGTACGAATACAGATTCATCGCGAAGAATCATCATATCATCTGGGTTTTGGAAACAGTGACATCCATTACCTACCAAGGGGAAAGAGCGGCGCTGGGCAGTTTTATTGATATTACCGAGCGCAAGAGTATGGAAAGTAAATTAGAGCGCGAGGAACAGCTTTTCAGGACCATCACAGAGCAATCTTCAGATATCGTTGTTATTATCAACAGGAGCGGGCTAATTACTTATGTAAATCCTGCCATAGAAGAAACTTTGGGGTTTAAACCGGAAGAAAGGATCGGCGCCGATGCATTTGAACGCATCCATCCGGATGATTTAAAATCCATGATGGAGAAGTTTCATGCCTTGACAACAGATATAAAATCGGCGGTCATCCGCGATGAAATAAGGCTTCGTCATAAGAACGGAACCTGGTGTACGTTGGAAGGTGTGGGCAGTAATTTAATTCAGAATGATGTTGTCGATGCTGTCGTTATTAATTACCGTGATATGACCAAGCGCAAGCAGGCCGAAGAAACACTGAAGGAACGTGAAGAAAAGTATAGAACAATTCTGGAGAACATTCAGGAGGGCTATTTCGAAGTTGATCTTTCCGGGAATCTGGTTTTTTTCAATGACTCTGTTTGTGAAATCATGGGATATCCCCGGCAGGAATTAACCGGATTAAATTACCGCAAGTACACCGACGAAGAAACGGCTGAAAAGGTATTTTTTTCGTTTAACCGGGTGTATCAGACAGGAGGGTCCACCAAAGAAATAGACTGGCAGATTATCAGGAAAGACGGCGCCAGAAGATACATTGAAGCTTCCGTCTCATTGAGCAGCGATTACTCCGATCAGCCGATAGGATTCAAGGGGATCATCCGGGACATTACCGAGCGCAAGCAGATGCATCAGCAACTGAATTACATGGCCACGCACGATCCCCTCACCGGTCTGCCCAACAGAATGTTATTTATGGATCGTCTGCGTTTTACTCTGGCTCAATCCAAGAGAAACAGGAAGAAAATGGCGGTGATGATGCTGGACCTTGATCATTTCAAGAATATCAATGATCAAATGGGGCATATGGTTGGCGATAAGCTGCTGAAGGAAGTCGGTGTCCGCCTGAAAGGTATTTTACGGCAGAACGACACGGTTGCCCGGTTGGGCGGCGATGAATTCGTAGTTTTATTGTCGGATCTGGAAAAAACAGAATATGCCGCCAGCGTGGCGAAGGTTATTTTAAAAGCTCTGCAAAAACCTTTCGTGCTGTCAGACAACACAATTTCATCCAATGCCAGCATAGGCATAGCCGTCTATCCCGATGATTGTGAAGATATGGAATCTCTCCTGAAAAAATCCGATATGGCCATGTACGCCGTGAAATCGCAGGGCCGAAACAATTTTCAGTTCTTTTCGAACATCATCAACTAGTTTTGGCCGATTTTTTCTTCTGTTTTGTTTTCTGCTTTTTCACAGGGGAATTTTGCAGAGCGGCTTCGACAAACCTGCTGAAAAGCGGATGGGGCTGGACCGGCCGGGATTTGAATTCCGGATGAAACTGGCATCCCAAAAACCACGGATGATCTTTGATTTCCACGATTTCTGCGAGATGTCCGTCTGGTGACATGCCTGTTATGCGCAATCCCTTATCCGTCAGGGCCTTCTTGTAATCATTGTTGAACTCATACCGGTGACGATGCCGTTCGGCGATTTTTTTCTGATCATAAGCCGTGAAAGCAAAGGAATCGGCTTCGACAGCACAAGGCCAGGCGCCCAGCCTCATGGACGCGCCTTTTTCCCTGACATCGCGCTGTTCGGGGAGCAGGTCAATGACGGGATACGGGGTCGCGGGGTCGAATTCGGAACTGTTGGCCTTGTCCAGCTTGCAGATGTTTCTGGCATATTCCACGACGGCCATCTGCATGCCCAGGCAGATTCCGAAAAAGGGAATTTTATTCTCCCTCGCGAATCTGACGGCGAGAATCATCCCTTCGATACCGCGGTTGCCGAAACCTCCCGGAACCAGAATGGCACCTACATCATGCAGGTATTTTTCCACTCCTTCGGCCTCGATTTTTTCCGAGTCAATGAATTTTAGCGTTACGCGGCAGTTATTGGCGATGCCCCCGTGGGTCAGCGCCTCGTTGAGACTTTTATAGGAATCGGTCAGGTTGACATATTTGCCGACAATGCCGATACATACCTCGCTTGGTGGATTGTAAAACCGGTTGACGACATTTTCCCATGTTTCCAGATGCGGCTGCCCCGTCCAGATGTTGAGCAGGTCAACGATTTTGGCGTCCAGACCTTCGCGGTGAAAAACCAGCGGAACCTCGTAGATACAGCCGACGTCCTTGGCCGTGAAAACGGCGTTGACTTCCACGTTACAGAAAAGGGATATTTTTGCTTTGATGTCGTCGGAAAGAAAATTCTCCGTCCGGCACAGCAGGATGTCCGGCTGAATGCCGATTTCCCGGAGGGCCTTGACGCTGTGCTGGGTGGGTTTTGTTTTGACCTCTCCAGCGGTTTTAATCATCGGCACCCAGGTCAAATGAATGAAAATGGCGTTTTCTTTTCCCGCTTCATTGCGGAACTGGCGTATCGCTTCCAGAAAAGGCAGGCTTTCAATGTCGCCGACCGTGCCGCCGATTTCCACGATGGAAACATCGAATCCTTCAGCGGTCTTGCGGATGAAATCCTTGATCTCGTTGGTGATGTGGGGAATAACCTGCACGGTTTTACCCAGATAATCGCCGCGTCTTTCCTTGGTGATCACGGAGTAGTAAACCTGTCCGGTGGTGAGATTGTTGCTTTTTCCCATGCAGGTCGAACAGAACCGTTCGTAATGCCCCAGATCCAGATCCGTTTCCGCTCCGTCGTCGGTGACAAAGACTTCTCCGTGCTGGAAGGGACTCATGGTTCCGGGATCCACATTAATATACGGGTCGAGTTTCTGATTGGTCACTTTCAGTCCGCGGCATTCCAACAGCGCTGAAATCGCCGCGGCCGCCAGTCCTTTTCCCAAAGAAGAAAGGACGCCTCCTGTTACAAAGATGAATTTTGTTTTTTTCACGAGCATTAATCCTTATTATTGCCGAAATTCCGGCGGGAGTTTAAACCATGTTTTTCAGAAGAATTCCCCGGCACGAGAGTTCCTTTTGGTATGTCCAGAGTCCCTTGGCCGCGATTCGATCCAGAACGTAAATTAATTCACCGCCTTTCGCGGCATATTGCTGACCATACGATATGGGAATTTCAGGCGTAATATTACCTAGGAGTGAACGGGTAATCGTTTCTGTTTTTCGCGCGCCGTTGGCCACCAGAATAACCGTTTTGGCCTGATAAACAAGCTCCGCTCCCATGCTCACGGCGTATTGCGGCGAATCCGCCTTGGAACAAAAATGTCCGTCGGCAACGGCATTGGCGATGGTATTATTGTCGAGCTTCACCAGCAGCACCGAACTGCCTTTAAAAGGAATGCCAGATTCGTGGAAAGCGACATGACCGCGGCCGCCGACACCGATAATCTGAAGGTCTATTCCGCCGGCGGCTTTGATTTTCCGGGCGTAGCCTTCCAGAATATCCTTGCGTATCCAGGCCAGATAAGCGGATTGGGTTTTTGATGCGATGACAATGGATTTTCCGGCGTCCGTTCCCCTGTACTCCCAGTCGCTTTTGTTTTCTTTCAATTCCCTGATCAGTATTTTTTGATCAATCAGGGAGCCATAGGGCACTCTTGTTTCCATGAATTTTTTGTTCAGATGACCGAAAAGTTCCTGAATCATAAAGTAAGCGTAGCTCTCCGGATGAAGAACGCGCTGTTGAGCATTATCGCCCGGCAGTCCGACATACTCGTCGAGATTGAAACTGCAAATTTTACCGGAATCGAATTTTCCTTCGTTGGCGGCTTTGGCGACGTGTTTGTAAAGC
>JASEHT010000077.1 GCA_030018675.1 Smithella sp. | reverse complement strand
TATCGGCGTCCACCGGATTGATTTCCACAAGACTTTCGGGACAACGCTCCGACAAGCCTTGCGATCGGACTGTCATGGTGCCGGTGTGATAGTGATACAAAACTCTTCCCGTGGACATTACCATAGGATATTCCTTGTCCGGCATCTCATTAGGCGGGATGAATTCTATGGCGGAGAACAATCCCAGACCGCGGGAGAACTTATCTTTGTGCAGGAATTTGGTGCCCGGATGATCCTTGGTGGGACACGGCCACTGAATTCCCTGCTTCTGGATACGTTCGTAAGTGATGCCGGCATAACTGGGCGTGACTTTGGTGATCTCTTCGAAAATATCTTTCGCGGATGAGTAATCCATCTTGTAACCCATTTTATTGGAAATGCCGCAGATGACTTCCCAGTCCGTTTTCGCCTCGCCCGGAGCGTCGAGGGCTTTGCGCACCAGCTGAACACGGCGTTCCGTATTGGAAAACGTTCCATCCTTTTCGGCAAAGCTCGCGACCGGCAGAACCACATCGGCCAGTTCGGCGGTCTCTGTCAGGAAAAGATCCTGAACAATCATTAAATCCAGCTTTTTCAATTCTTGCTTCACATGCTTGAGATCGGGATCGGAAAGAAGCGGATTTTCACCCATGATGTAAATCGCTTTGACATCGCCTTTCCCCGCTGCCGCCATCATTTCCATTAACGTCAGTCCGACTTTGGGAGAAAGTTGCGCTCCCCAGGCTTCTTCAAATTTCTTGCGGGCGTCTTCATTGATCACCGGCTGATAGGCCGGATACACATTGGGCAGACCGCCCATGTCGCACGCGCCCTGAACGTTGTTCTGGCCGCGTAAAGGATTCACACCGCCGCCTTCGATGCCGACATTGCCGCAAATCATCGACAGATTGGCAATGCTCTTGACATTGTCCGTTCCGGTAATGTGCTGGGTGATGCCCATCGCGTAAAGGATGCTGGCTCTGTCGGCCTTGGCGTACAGGCGCGCGGCTTTCTTTATATCTTCCGCGGGAATGCCGGAAATTTTTTCGACCTTTTCCGGCGTGTATTTTTCGACCGTCTTTTTGAGCGCGTCGAATCCTTCGGTTCTTTCCGCGATATATTCCTTCGCGTACAGGCCTTCGGCAATAATCACGTTCATCATGCCGTTGAAAACGGCCACATCCGTTCCGTGATTCTGACGAAGCCAGATATCGGCGTATTTGACGAGGTCGATTTCACGCGGATCGATGACGATGAGTTTCGCGCCGCGTTTCACGGCTCTTTTCACTTTCGCGCCGATGACGGGATGATTTTCCGTGGTGTTGCTTCCGGTTACCAGAATCAAATCGGTATATTCAATTTCGTCTATGGAGTTAGTCATTGCACCGCTGCCGAATGTGGCGGCCAGACCGGCCACCGTTACGGAGTGTCAGAGACGGGCACAGTGATCGACATTGTTGGTGCCGATTCCTGCCCGTATGAATTTCTGGAACAGGTAATTTTCCTCGTTGGTGCAGCGTGCCGAAGCCAGACCGGCGATGCTGTCGGGACCGTGTTCTTTTTTGATTTTGGAAAGTTTGTTCGCGATGAAGGTGAATGCTTCATCCCAGGTGGCTTCCTTCAAGTCTTCGTTTTTCTTGCGGCGAATCAGCGGCTTTGTCAGACGATCGGGATGGGAAACGAAATCCATGCCGAAACGACCCTTGACGCACAGGCTGCCCTCATTGGGCTGGCCGTATTCCCGGTTGCCCATGACCTTCACGATTTTATTGTCCTTGGTGTAGAGATCCATCTGGCAGCCGACACCGCAATAGGTACATGTGGTGCGGACTTTATTTAATTCCCAGGGACGGCCGGCAAATTTCGCCTGTTTGAAGGTGATGGCGCCGGTGGGGCAAACCTGCAAACATTCTCCGCAGAAAACACAGGAGGAATTGATGTAATCCTCATCAAACGCGGGGCCGACTTTGGCTTGGGAGCCGCGCATGGCGAAATCTAGAACTTCGTTGACCTGGATTTCATTGCAGGCGCGAATGCAGCGTCCGCAAAGAATACATTTGTTGAGGTCGCGCTGAATCATGGTGTTGGAGTTGTCCAGAGCGTAACCGGGAGACTCAATATTAAAACGGGGCTTTTCTATCTGCAGCCAGTAAACCAGATCCTGCAATTCGCACTGGCCGTTCTGTTCGCAGGTCAGGCAGTTATGATCGCCGGACGACCACATCAGTTCGACGATCATTCTCTGGGCCTTGCGCACGGCTTCCGTATTCGTGCGGATAACCATATTCGGACTTACCGGCATGCAGCAGGAGGCTACCAGTGAACGTGCGCCTTCCTGTTCCACAACGCACACGCGGCAGGCGCCGACGTTGGTTGTCTTAGAATAATGGCATAGGGTGGGAATGAAAATGCTGTTCTCGCGGGCAACTTCCAAAACGGTCTGACCGGCAGTCGCTTCAAAATCTTTTCCGTCAATGCTGATAGGTATTTTTTTATCCATGATCTTCTCCAATCTGTGATGTTCTGATTTTCTTAGTCTTAATCAAGTCTTTCAGAGTTTTTAACGTTGTGTGTATAGTTGCAAGTAGCCAACTTGTCAATTATGAATTTTGCAATATGAACTCACTTTATTAAAAAAACAAGAACATTTTTAACCATATGAACATTTTTTATCCATGACACCCATTCGCTACGTCAAAATCCGTTCATGAATAATTAAGAACAATCAATTATATTGACATTTTACGATTATATACATAAGAGAAACCCAAACCGACAGCGAGGAATTTGATGCAAATCAAGTGTAAAATCTGGATTGAAGAAAACGGCAAGGTTATTTTCGGCAAAGGCCGCGACGATATCCTGAAGGCCATCGAAGAGCAGCACAGTCTCAACGCCGCCGCCAAAGAACTGGGCATGTCCTACCGGGCGGCCTGGGGAAGATTAAAGGCATCGGAAGAGCGCATGGATAAAAAACTGGTGGAGCCGAGCAAAAACGAAAAGTCTCTTTGTTTGACCAGCAGATCAAAAACGATTATTGAAAGATTCGACAGGCTTGAAAAAGAAGTGGAAAATGTATTACGGGCGGCTGAAGAAGATTTTAAAAAATTACTAAAAAATGAAGATGTTTAGATGGATTTCTACGCTTTCAATCCCTTGATAAAAACATTCAGGCTATGCTGAACGGTGGAATGGATTCGCTCCAATCTTTTGATCGGATTCCCGGTAAAAAGAAAAAGGGAAATGATGCCGTTTAACATGCCCCAGATAGCGTTCTGGGTCTGCCGAATATTTTCAATCGGACGAAATTCACCGGAGTCGATTCCTTTCTGAATAATTTTAGAAATAACCTTCATGTTCTCATTCATGGATATTATTAGCTCCGCTCTTTGTTTTTCCGTCAGATGCATCTGGCCTGTCTGCATCATGAACGTCATAAGGATCCGGAACAGTTCCTTTTCATGGAGAAAGGAATCGACATAAATTCGTGAAAATTCCTGAAGAAGCTGAGATGCCGATGCCTTAACGGCAGCAAAATTTTTTATTCTTTCATAAAGCGCGGCATTATCGGCAATTAAAATCTGAGTGTATATTTCCTCTTTGCTTTCAAAACAAAGATATATGGAACCTTTGCTGACATCGGCTTTCTCGGCAATACTATCAACGGTTACCGCCTTGAACCCCCGGTCGAAAAAAAGCCTTCGCGCAGATTTCAGAATCGTATTCCGTCGATTTTCTTTTTCCCGTTCTTTCTTCTTTCTTCTTTTTTCTTCCACGTCGAAATTGTCTACCTATATTTTTTCCTATAAAATTAAGAACAAACAAAAATGACCGGCGTTCACGGACATTTCAAAGATGCATAAATTAATACAATGGATGTGTCAAGAAAAAATCACGGGTATGAACTCCAGGGCAATTCCAATAGCTACCGGAACTAGACCCTAATTTCGCCCCGAGGCGCGGGGTATCATACCCTCCGCTAAGGGCGGGATTGTTTGACTTGCAAATTTTAATACACCTAATAGTGCCCTTTAGGGTATTCGTTTTAAAAATTTGAGTCTCACAATCAAAGATTAAATAATGCCTGATCGGGTAATTTCTATTTTAATTCAATTTTTCCAGTGCCCGGACAATGCTTTCCAGCGGCGGACGCTGATTAATATTGTGCACATCAATGTAACGAATAATCCCTTTTTTATCGATAATAATAATCGCTCTTTCCGCCATGCCGTCGGTACGCAACACGCCGAATTTTTCGGCCACCGCACCGTGCGGCCAGAAATCAGCAAGCACCTCGAACCATAAAGCGCCCATCTCTTTGGTCCAGGCATAAAGGGTGGGAATATTATCGACGGTGATCCCCAGCAAGACAGCATCATTGGTGTCAAAGATGTCCTGAACGATATTGTATCCTGGCCACTGGTCGGAACAAACAGGCGTCCAAGCCGCCGGCACAAACGAAATCACAACATTTTTTTCTCCGAAATAGTCTTTGACGGCAATTAATTTCCCGCTGACCGACCGAAGAGCAAAATCAGGGACGGCATCACCGGCTTTGACCTTAAGGACACTATCGACAGGTTTCATCTCTCCCGCGTTGTAAACACTATCCTTAAATGCCCCGGATAAAGCGTAGGCGCCGGAAGACAGCAAACAAAAAAATATAATCGCCAGTATTGTTTTTTTCATGACAGCCCCTTATTTCAATCCTGCGGATTTAACAATTTGGTTCAGAAACGATTTATTGTCCCCCAAAGCTCCGAGTTTGGAGTAAATCACTTCAGCCTTTCCGCCTTTTAATTTCACGACAAAAAAGTAAGGGGTTCGAACTTCTCCGATAATTTTATGCAATTTAAAATCTCCGTCAGGGAACAGGGGGAACGCCACCTGGTATTTCTTTCTAAAGATGTCGGTTTCAAAAGAAGTATTCCCTGTGCCGATGCCGATTATTTTAATTTTATTGTTAAGCGCCGGATTGTTTTCAATAGATTTGTAAAGCTCATTGATAGAAGGAGCCTCCGCCTGGCAGTAGGGGCAATACATGCTGAATATTTCTATAATGAGCACCTCCGCCTTTATTTGCTGAACCTTGAACACGCCGCTTCCGGATAATCCCAGGTATTTAAGCTCGGCGGAATCGCCCGGTTTCGATAATTCGATCACGGGGAGTATATCTCCAACTTGCGGAGTGCGACTATCCGCAGCGCAAATTGCCACGGATGCCAAGAACGTCATCATCATCACGGATAAATAAATTTTTTTCTTTTTCATAGTCGATCCTTATCAATAATATTGTTTATTTCACGACCCGGAAATCGAGCCCTTAACTTCCTGTTTGCAAGATAGCATACTTTATTGAAAGTATCGGCGCAATAGTATTTTAGCTTGACTTTTCTGAGTCTTAAGTTTATGTACAGCCGCCCTTGACAGCAATAAATAGCTGCCGGGGAACGAAGTTGAATGAAGACATTTTTGAGGTACAAAGTTAATCCGTTACATTCTTTAGAGTTTTGTAGATTTTCATCCTGCCGTTCAGGCAGCCTTCTATATTCTTTAAAGTTTTTCCGTTTTGCCATTCTGTTATGGTGTTGATTCAACTTGAAAAATTTTTATTAAAGGAGTTTGTGCAACTATGCCGGAAGGAAAAGTAAAATGGTTCAACGCTAACAAAGGTTTCGGTTTCATTCAGCAGGATGACGGCGGGGATGTTTTTGTTCATTTCAGCGCCATTCAGAGTGCCGGTTTTAAAACATTGTCCGAAGGTCAGCGTGTATCTTTTGATTTACAGCAAGGCAAAAAAGGTCTGGAAGCTGAAAACGTAAAACCTCTATAATCTTAAAAATATATAAAACAATTGATCATGCACCCCCGTAATCTTTGCAGGGGTGCATTTTTTATGAGAAAGACATTTCCCTTATCGGATTTTATTGATATATGTCTTGACAAAAATAATTATTTTTAGTTACTGCCTTTTAGTTTTTAACGGATTTTATTAAGCATTCCGAGCAATACGGAGGGGGCAATAGTGTATTTCTCTAAAGAAACTCTGGAGGCGTCTGAAAAACTCAGCCGGAAAAGCTCTGATGAAGTTCAGAAGGCGTTAAAAAACCATCCAGAACAGAAAAAGCGTTTTTCCACCGTGTCCGACGCGGAGATCAAAAGGCTTTATACTCCGGATGATATAAAAGATATTAACTTTGCCGAAGATATCGGTGTTCCCGGCGAATTCCCCTACCTTCGCGGCAATCAGGTCACCGGATACCGGGGACGATATTGGACATTCCGGATGTTCTCCGGCATGGGCAGCGCCCGCGATACCAACGCGCGCTGGAAAATGCTGTTGCGTGAAGGACAGACGGGGCTCAGCACCGCTTTCGATTTTCCGACGCTGATGGGCTACGACAGCGATTCGCCCAAATCGCTGGGCGAAGTCGGAAAATGCGGCGTGGCCATCGACACGCTGGAGGATTTCCTCGAGTTAATGGAGGGCATTCCGCTGGCCGACGTGACGACATCGATGACCATCAATCCGCCGGCTACCATTTTGTGGGCCATGTACTGCGCGGCTGCGGATATAAAAGGCGTTCCTCTTTCCAGAATCGGCGGCACCATTCAAAATGACATGCTCAAGGAATTTATCGCGCAGAAAACGTTCATGTGCCCGCCGGAACCGTCCGTAAAACTCATCAGCGATACGGTGGAGTTCGGCACAAAATATGTCCCGCGCTGGAATACGATCAGCATCAGCGGTTACCATATTCGCGAAGCGGGTTCCACGGCGGTGCAGGAACTGGCTTTTACTCTCCGCGACGGCATTGAATATGTCGAAGATGTTGTCCGTCGCAAGGGATTAAACGTTGATGACTTTGCCACACGCCTTTCTTTCTTTTTTAATTCTCATAGCGACTTCTTTGAAGAGATATGTAAAATGCGGGCGGCACGCCGCATGTGGGCAAAGATTATGAGGGACCGTTTCCATGCCAAAGATCCCCGTTCCTTGTGGCTGCGCTTTCACACGCAAACAGCCGGATGTTCGCTAACGGCGCAGCAACCCTACAACAATGTTGTCCGCACAACGGTGCAAGCTCTGGCGGCGGTCCTCGGCGGAACGCAATCTTTACACACGAATTCGCTGGATGAAGTGCTATGCCTGCCTTCCGAACATGCCGTAGAAATCGCTCTGCGCACACAGCAGATCTTAGCCGAAGAAACGGGAGTGGCCAATACCATTGATCCACTGGCCGGTTCCTACTTTATCGAGTCTCTTACCAACGAAATGGAAGAAAAAGCATGGGACTATATTCAGAAGATTGATGACATGGGCGGGATGGTTGCCGCCATTGGAAAAGGCTTCCCGCAGATGGAAATATCCGAAGCGGCTTACAGGTTTCAACGACAGTTGGATGCCGGCGAGAAGACCATGATAGGCGTCAACAAATACGCAACCGACTCCACGCATCCGATTCCGCTTGTTGATATTGAGGAAAAGGTGGGCGAAGAGCAAATGAGAAGGCTCAAGGATGTACGCCGTAAGCGCGACAACAAAGCCGTAAAAAAATCTCTCGACGACATCAGAAACGCCTGCAAAAAGGAAGATAATGTCATGCCTTGCTGCATCGAAGCCGTAAAAAATCTGGCGACCTTGCAGGAAATATGCGACGTTTATCGGGAAGTTTACGGGGAGTATAGAGATCCGGGGCTTTATTAAAAATGATGTTACGCGGCGCGTTCAGCGAACGCGTCCTACATTTAAGAATATTAATGATTATTTATTTATAAACAAAAAACTGGATTACCCGGTCAAGCCGGGTAATGACATCTGAGGAGATCAATATGCCGGAAAGAACAATTCGCGTGATGGTTGCCAAGCCGGGACTCGACGGACACGACCGGGGCGCCCGTATTCTCGCCCGCTGTTTTCGCGATGCCGGTTTTGAAGTGGTTTACACCGGCTGCCATCAGACCCCCGAACAGATAGCAGCAGCGGCTGTTCAGGAAGACGTGGATCTGGTGGGATTGAGCTGTCTTTCCGGCGCGCATCGCGCTCTTTTTCCGCGTGTCGTGGAACTTCTTCGTGAAAAAGGCGCCGCCGATATTACCGTAATCGGCGGCGGCATCATTCCCGAACAGGACATTCCGCTGCTTCGGGAGGCCGGCATTAAAGCCGTTTTTACGCCCGGCGCGTCCCTGGAATCCATTGTGGAATGGATTAACAGCAATATAAAACCGCACTAGCTTTCGGACAGCGATTTCTATGGATGCTACCATCAAAAAAATATGTGCCGGCGATGTGCGCATGGCCTCCCGCCTCATCAGGGACATTGAAGATAAGATTCCCGAAGCAAAAGCAAAAATCAAGAAACTCTACGCCCATACCGGCAAATCATTTATTATCGGAATCACCGGTGCCCCCGGAGCCGGCAAGAGCACGCTGACCGATGCCCTCATAGAACAACTGCGCAAGAAAAATAAAACCGTCGGCGTGCTGGCCGTTGATCCGACCAGTCCTTTCACCGGCGGAGCAATTCTGGGCGATAGAATCCGTATGCAACGGCATGCCGAAGATGCCGGAGTTTTTGTGAGATCGCTCGCCACGCGCGGCGCTCTGGGCGGACTGTCGCAGTCGGTAGGAAACGCCATTCATGTCATGGAAGCGATGGGCAAGGATATCATCATTGTCGAAACGGTTGGCATCGGCCAGCAGGAAATCGACATTATTAATCACGCGCACAGCGTTGCTGTCGTGCTGGTGCCGGGAATGGGCGACGAAATTCAAACCATGAAAGCCGGTCTCATGGAAATAGCCGACGTTTTTGTCATCAACAAAGCCAACCGCGCCGGAGCCATGCAGTTGCATACAGAACTGGAAGGGATGTTGAATTTATCATCCAAAGCGACGGACGGCTGGAAACCGCCGGTTGTCATGGTAGGCGATGCCTTTGAACCACAGACGTTTGCCGCCGACACGGCTGCCCTGACGAATAAAATCGAAGAGCATCAATTGTATCTTCAGGAGAGCGGGAAACTGACGGAGCGGATGCACCGCAAAGCAATGACGGAAATTCACGATGCCTTGCGCGATTCTCTTTTCGAGCCGATTGTCAATTCACTGACAACCAGCGGAGAAATGAAACGCTTCGCGGAGAAAATCAAAAATAGAAAAACCGATCCCTACACGGTGGCGGAAGAAATCGCGCAGAGATTTTTTAAACATCAGGAGGAAAAATGACTCTTCATCAGAAAAAATCGGCTTCGATAAAATCAAAGAAAAATGCCACGGCTTCGAATAAATCGTCAAAACCAGCCGATAAAAACAAAAAAGGGCTGGTTATCGCTATCACCGGCAACGGCAAGGGGAAAACAACCGCCGCTTTCGGACAGGCGCTGCGGGCCGTCGGACAGGGTTATAAGGTCTTTATCCTGCAATTCATGAAGGGCAGAAAATACGGTGAATTCATTGCCGCGGAAAAATATCTGCCCAACCTAACCATCAAAATGTCCGGTCTGGACAGCTTCGTCATGCGCGACCATCCCGCGGCCATCGATATTGAACTGGCCCAAAAAGGGCTGGATATCGCCCGTAAGGCACTTGCGAGCGGCAAATATGCCATGGTCATTCTCGACGAAATCAACGTTGCGCTGGATTTTAAACTCATT
>JASEHT010000076.1 GCA_030018675.1 Smithella sp. | reverse complement strand
GCTTAACCGTTCGTTAAATAAATTGCCGTCGAAGATTTTGGCCAGGCCGCTGCGGGAAATTCTTTCGAAGAAATCTCCGGCGTCGTAATTTTTGCCGGCCGTTATCAGGCTCAACTGCGAGACGCCTTCCGGGTCTTGGCTGATGCCCAGCATGTCAAAATATTTCGGGGGTATTTCCAATGCGGCAGGTTTTTCCTGATGGACAATGTGCCAGAAAGGCGCGAAGGCGTCCGGCTTAAATCCGAACTCGCGCGCCGCGGCATCGAGATCGCGTTTCAGGGCGGTCACGCTTTCTTTATTCCAGAAGGCGCGCCAGGCGGCAAAATTGCTCCGGGCCGCATCGGGAGACGGAAACAAAACCGAGGGCAGGAAAACGGGCGCTAACTTTTCCTGCCGGACGTCATCGGCCAGCAGGTTCATCAGCGCGTCATTTTTCTGCTGGAGTTGGGATAAATTTTGCGCTTCCAGAAAAACATAACTCTGGCCGGAAAAATCCCCCCACACCCTTTGCATATTTTCACCGGCACTGATGGTCTCTTCGCTCATGGAATTCATGGCGTTCATATCAACATTAAAAACCGGCTTGGCAAAAAACAGCATGATCAGGCCGAAAGCAATCGCGGCAATCAATTTCCAGTTGGCCGGAGCGGCGATGCTGTTGATGGCGCTTTTCAGAAAACGGTTGGTTTCCCGCTTAGCGGGCGGCATGTAGGGAATCGTCTTCGGCAAGACATAATGCACGAAACCCAGAACGAATGCGGCGCCCAGAGCCGAAAAAACGCCGATCTCCGCGAGGATTTTAAAATCGCTGATCAGCAAGAGTGAAAATGCCCCGACCGTCGTCAGCACGCCGAGCAGTTCGGCCGGCCAGATTTCGCGCGAAACATTTTTGCCGTAGGTGACATGGGGCTGGTCCAGGAACAGCAGGTACGTTATGCCCATGTCAATCGTAAAGGCCATAATCGCGCCGCCGAATCCGATGGCCAGCAGCGACATGGATTTAAAAATGAAAGAACAGACAAACAGCGCGGCAATTGCTCCGGCCATGGAAGGCAGAAGCGCGAGCAGCCCGACCAGCGGACGGGGAAAAATAAAAATGAGCAATAGGGCAATCCCCAGGGTGGTGAGGAAGATGGCCAGGCGCACGTCACGCTTGGCGATGGTTTCATTATCCAAAGCAATTCGATAAGCGCCGGCGGATGTGAGGGTGTATCGGCCGCCTGTATCCTTGTTCGCGTCGAGTTCCGTCTGGCAGTCGTGAAGCAGCTTGGTGATCTGCGCTGCCTTTTTGGTGTCGGTTCCCGAACCCTTGATCGCGGCGATAATCAGGATGTTTTTGCCGTCTTCGGAAAGCAGATGTCCCCGGTAAAATTGCGCCTTGCCGGCTGGAAGCAGCGCGGACATCCGGCTTAAGATAACACCGGAAAAGCTGAGCGGATCTTTGGCCATCATTTGAGCGCGGCCGATGCCTTCAAGCTGCTCGAGCGATTCCAGGTTTTGCCTCATCGCTTCCCTGATTTTTTCCGGCGTCAGCAACGGGGCAATTTTCTGCTCCAACTCAGCAGCGGGAAGCAGCGAAGGCAGGTTGTCGTTGACGTGCGCGATGAGTTCCGGAAAGTTTTGCGCGTCATCGCCGATGCCGACCTTGGCAAACAATCCGCTCCGGTTGAGTTTGTCCGAAAGCGTCTCCGCCATAGCGACCAGTTCATCGCGGCCGGGCGACGACTGTTCGAGATTGATGAAAACTTTATCCTGGGAAGGAAGATGCTCGATAATCAAACGCGCATCGGCCAGCACCGGATCATCATGAGGCATGGAGGCGAGGATGTCTGTTTCGATTTGCAGGTTCTTGGATTCCCAGTAAAAGAGGCCCGCCATAACCAGAGCGACGGCAAAAACTATCGACCATTTTATCGGATATTTGCGCAGGGACATGAACACCTTTAAAGTCATACCGTTAGCTTGTAATTACCACCTTACAGGCGATACTTACCGGCAAGGTAAGTTATTGATTTATGCGTTCCCCTTCGGGATCCGCATCCGGTCTTGGGCTAACTTTGTTGGCCTCGTTATTCTTTGAAACCTAAACGGTATGGAAATTTTTGCGTCAGAATGTCATATTTCGAAAATGCTGGCAAGACAAAAAGCCTTGGGAGAAAAGGAATATCGTCAGACCGGCGCAGGCCGGTATCCAGTTTGTTTGTTTCCTGGATTCCTCCCGTATCAAGTACGGGACAGGCTCTTTGTTTCGCCCATGCTCGCACGAGAATGACAGAGGATATATTATTTGTTTGTCATTGCCGGACTTGATCCGGTAATCCAGTTTTATATTTTGTCATGTCGAGTGCAACAAGACATCTTGTTTAAGACTTCTCACCCCGACGCATCGGGGTTCGAAGTGACAAATTACATATATTTAGCGCAGTGGAAATATTCTTCTGAAAATCAGACGCGTGAACGTCGAAGAGTTGCGCAGAAAATCCACAAAAGGACGGAAATGGGAAATTCTTCCGCCTTCAGGATTGTAGCGGACGCGGACCGGCGCTTCGACAACGGGGATTCCTTTTCTTTCGGCCTGCACCAGAATCTCCACTTCGAACTGAAAGCGCCGCGCCTTTGTTTTTAAGTTAAGTGTTTCAGGCAAAGGATATATCCGAAAGCCGCTCTGGGAATCGGAAACAGCGGGACCGCCGGAGGTACGCACCCAGAAGTTGGAAAACTTTCTGCCGAAACTGCTGGTCCAGGGGACGTGCTCTCCGGTCATTCCAGATCGCGCACCTACGACAATCGGCCTGATTTTTTGAATAGCATTGATAAGCTTTCGGGCGTCTTCGGGATAGTGCTGACTGTCGGCATCCATGGTGATGGCCCAATCGGCCACTTTAGCGGCAGCGGCGAAGCCGGTTAAAATTGCTGCACCTTTTCCCTGATTTTGCGGATGCCGCAAGATTTGAATGCCGGCGATATCTTTAATTTGATCATAAGTGTTGTCAGTTGAGCCGTCGTCAACGACAAAAACCGGATAACCTAGTTTCAGCGCATCTTTGACCACCCGCGCCACCGTTCCCGCGTGATTGTAAACGGGAATGACAAAAGCAAAACGATTTTTGTTCTTCGGTGCAACCAAAATTTCTATCCGCCCGTTTCCGATTTTTCATAAGGGAGAAACGCCACCGCCCACGTTCCCGGCCCCATATGCGCGCCGGACGTCAACGACAATGGCTGAAGAATAATCTCCGTGTCGGGGTAGCGCCCGGCAACTATCGGTTTGAATGTTCCTTCCACCCATTTTCTGTTATCGGAATACTCCAGCATAATCAGCGCGCGGGATTTTTTTTGCAGGGAGGCCGCGAGTTTTTCCAAAGCCATTTTTACCTGATCTTTCTGATTTCTGACTACGCCGACTTTTTTGGCGCCTTCCGGCTGGGGGGAGACCACCGGTTTCATTTTCAGCATATCACCGAAAAAAGCGCTGGTTTTGGAAAGACGGCCTCCGGCCGCGAGATATTGCAGTTTATCGAGAAACACGTATTCCTCGCACTCCTGCACGGCCTTTTTGGCAAAAGCAAAAGTTTTTTCCATGCTGTTTGTTTCCGCCAGATATCTGACCGTGGCCAGCGCCATTGTCCCGAGCCTGCCCGATGCCGCGCCGGTGTCTATGACCAGAAGCCGGTTGTCCTTATCGTGTTCTTTTTTCCACTGAATAGCTGTTTCATAGTTTCCGGTGAACACAGAGCCGACGCACAGATATAAAACTTTTTCAAAACGTTCCAGGACGCTTTCGTAGAACTGATGCCGTTCATAAACGGACGCCTGCGACGTGGATGCCTTAACGCCATTGGTCATCGCTTGGTAGAGTTCCTCGGGATGAAAATAGGTTTCCGGCAGGCATTTTTCGCCAATCGTCAGATAGCTGTTCAAAAGCGTGAAGCCGTAATATTTGGCGTCCTGGACGGTGAGCGATCCGGCGGCATCGGTCATGATGTGCAGTGCGCCGGTGCCGCAATTCCTGAACGCTTCGATTTGCGCGGCGAGATTGTCATCTTCCCAGTTGAGCACCTTGCCCAATCCGGTAATCTGTAACCGCACTTGTTCTTTATCCTTGGTGTGCAGATGGATTTTGTAAAGATCACCTTCCGGAATGATAATAACTTCTTCCTGCGCTGAGGTTATTGTTTTCATCTCATCGGCAGAATAGCGGGGGGCACTGACGACAAAATCAACACAATAACCTGATGCCGAGTTTTCCTGAAATGAAGAAGATATTTTTAAGCGGTCTTTGAATGTTTCCATGACCGGACGGCAGGCATCGGGAATGTCCGCGAGCGTGTTAAAGAATCCTTCAAAGAAAATATACATGCCCAGCGCGCCCGCATCCACGACGCCGGCCTCTTTTAAACGGGGCAATTGTTCGTGCGTTTCGTGAACAGATTTTTCCAGACGGCTGATAATGTTTTCAACCGTTTGCTGGTCCGGGTTAAAGTCCGGCGGCAGAACATCCATTAAAGCGTCAAAGACGCTCAGCATGGTACCCGGACGCGGATTGTTCAACGCCTTCCAGGCTTTCACTGTTCCTTCTTTGGCTCGCTGGGCCAAATCAACAATGTCTTCGGCGGCGCAGAAAGAGGAAAAAAACTGCGAAGCGATATTGCCCGAGTTGCCGCGCGCCGACAACAGAAGCCGGTGAATTATTTTTTCTTTGGGCTGATCAATGTTACGCAGTGGAATAAGGCTGATGGAAAGATTTCTGCCGGTATCGCCATCGGCTACAGGAAACACGTTGATGGAATCCAGAAGCTCCGCCCGGGCCACGAGTCGTTCCAATCCGGCTACAAAGGATTTCTGTAAAACCTCTTCCATGCTAATAACCGAAAGCCTGACGGATTTCTTCCGGAATGCTGAACAGCATTTCTCTTTCCGGAACTTTTACGGCCACCTGCTCCGTTCGTCCGCGGGCGCAGATGTTCCCGTCCGCCGCTTTCCGGATCACAAAATCCACAATCAGCTTCACCTGCGCTTCGACTAGCGTCGCTTTGCAGATAATTTCATCGCGATGGAAAAGCGGATGGACGTGCTTGGTGGATGTTTTGATGATGGGGAAAATCAACTGATGTTTTTCATAAAAAGAATACAGATCAATGCCGTGATGTTCGAAAAGCGCCGCGCGGGCGATTTCAAAATAGTTCAGATAGTTGGCGTGCCAGACGATCTGCATCGGGTCGAGGTCGTAAAAAGGAACCCGTATTTTTACTTCAAAGCTTTTCAATTGCTCTTTCATGGCTTCATCTTAAAAAAATCGGAGTATCGGATTGCGGTGCAGATGTTTTCGATGTCCCGGTCCATCGCCCTGTCTTCAACGACGGGCGCGCTGACCAATCTGATTTTTTCCATGACGTCCGCCAGCATCGGCCGCGTTTTTGTGTTGTCCCGGATGTCGCAGGCCTGCGCCGCCGCCAGCAGATGAATGGCGATCACCCTTTCCGTCAGCGTGCAGATTCTTTCGGCGTCGCGCGCCGCGATGGTTCCCATGCTGACCTTGTCCTGATTATGCGATTCCGTGGAGCGCGAAAACGAAGCCGCCGGCATGGTCGCCTTGAGCGCCTCCGCCGTCAATGCGGAAGACGAAATGGACATGGCTTTAAACCCGTGCCTCAACCCTTTTTTCTTGTCGTTGGTCCTCACCAGATCGCCGGGAAGCCCTCTGTTCAAATTCGGACAGACCAGAAGCATGACCTGGCGGTCGCACATATCGGCGACGGAGGCCAGCGCCGCCTTGAGGCCGTCCATGGCAAAAGCGATATGGCCGCCGTAAAAATTGCCGCCCATCAGAACTTCGCCCGTCGCGGGATCAAAAATGGGATTATCGTTGGAGCTGTTGGCTTCCGTCTCCACCCATTTTCTGATCCACTCGAGACTGTCGTACAAAACACCGGCCACCTGAGGGGCACAGCGCAGAGAGTAAGGATCCTGCAGGGCATCGAGAGAATCGTCTTTCAGAAGCCACGCGGAGCCATTCGCTTTCAAAAGACGGGTTATCTGAGCGGCGACAAAGGCCTGACCGGGAAAAGGCTTGGCTTCGGAAATAACCGGATGAAAGTGCCTGGCATTGCCCTTGAGCGCGTGCATGGACAACGCCGTGGCGTAAACAGCGGCGGATAAAATCCGCGATGCTCTTTCAACAGCCAGAACCGCGATGCCGGTCATGGTGGTGGTGCCGTTGACCATGGACAGAGGTTCTTTGGGAAGATAACGATAAGGCTTGATGCCGGCCTTTTTCATGGCTACGGAGGCGGACATCACCTTGTCCTTATAAACGACGTCGCGTTCGCCCATCAGACAGGCCCCGATATACGACATCGGTGTCAAATCGCCGGAGGCTCCGACCGAGCCCTCACAGGGGACGACCGGCGTTATGCCGTGATTCAAAAAATCGGCCATCTGTTGGAGCAACTTTATCGACACACCGGAATAACCGCGCGCCAGGCAAATCATACGGCAGAGCATAGCCGCCCGTGTCTCTTCAATGCCGATGGGTTCGCCGGTTCCGCAGCCGTGAAAACGCAGAATATTGACGCCGTTGGTCAGAGCGACTTCCATCGGCATTCGTTTTCCGCAAGATTTTCCATAACCCGTTGTTACGCCATAAACCGGGATGCCTTTTCGCATGGAATCCATCAGAATTTTCTGCGTTTTTTCCATTTTTTTTACGAATTTGGCCGCCCGGCTAACCTGCACGGGAACGCCGTATCGCGCCACAGCAACCATATCGTTGAAGTTTACGTAGCTGCCGTCGATGACCACAGCCGTCTTGTTTCTGTTCATCTTTTAAAATTTCCTTTCCTGAGTCACCGGTTGGCGGACACGCGGTTTGTACGTGCCGTCCGCCCGTTCTTTATCCATCACTTTTTTCAGCATCTTGAACATTTTATAATGTTGCGGTTCTTCTTCATAAAACTTGTCCCAGCAGTAATAATACATTTCTTCCAGCTTTTCCGGCGTCATGGTCTTCGGCTGAAACACGGCCTTGCCGCAGGTGTAATTGCTCCAATCATAAGAAAAAATCCGTTTGGCCTTATGCAAATCGTCAAAAGTCTTGGTGTGCGGGAAAGGTGTTAAAATCGTGAATTCCGCCATGTCCAGTTCGATATCCAGTAAAAAATCCATCCATTTTTTTATGTAATCTTCCGTGTGGTAATCAAGCCCGAGAAGAATGCTTCCTTCCACGGCGATGCCGTAATCGTGATAGCGCTTGATGCGGTCGCGAATGAAATCCGATGAATCAAAAATCGCCTGATACACAAACCACGCGCCGGCCTGCGCGGCCAGATCCAATACCTTGTCGTCATTTTCAATGGGATGGCAGCACCATTTCTTTTTCAGAGGAATCATTTCCTTAAACAAATCCATTTCCCATTGTTTGTCCTGCGCCAGCGAATTATCCACGATGAAAAGCCTGTTATTATTAATGCTGGCCATTTCTTCAACAACTTTATCAAAGGGACGGGGACGGAAACTTTTTCCTCCCAGAAATCTTACGGCGCAGGGATAGCAGTTGAAGCGGCAGCCTCGTGAGGCGTGCACCAGATCGACCATCTGCACGCCGCGGTAGTTATAGGCCTCGCGATCCAGAATGCTGCGCCGGGCTGTTCCGACAGTTTCAATCGGCGGAAAATTCTGCATATAGTTATAAACTTTTTGCAGTTTGCCGTTTTTGAAATCTTCAAACACCTGCTCCATCCGTCCTTCCGCCTCTCCCAGAAAAACGCAATCGGCGTGTTCCTGAGTTTCTTCGGCATGCAGCATCGTGGCGATGCCGCCGAAAATAACTTTAACGCCTTTTTCGCGAAACTTATCGGCTATTTCCCATCCGCGTTTTATCTGCGCGGTCAGCATGACGGAGATGCCGACAAAATCGGCCGGCTGATCAAAGTCGATTTCCTGAATGTTTTCATCAATAAATTCGACGTTCACATCATCAGGTAGGGCGGCAGCAAACACCACCGGCCCGTGCGGCGGCAGGGTAAAACGTGTCTGACGGTCGAGCTTTTCCCATTTGGGGTAAATCAATTTAAACTTCATACATTTTCTTTCAATGATTTAATGGTTTACACAATAATGTGTTGTTTACAACATTTTCCTCTTTACGCCAATAAAAAATTATTCATTATCCGCGCCTTTGTATTAAGTCAACGCCTGAATCATTGTTTTGAATTTCGCCGTCTTGTGCGGCATAAACGGCCTATAGTTTAATTGAAAATGAATTGATAAATGATAGACGCGGCATTTTTTTCTTTTTTTACAAAACAAATAATGCTATTATTTTAACCAAAGTAGAAATAAATTTTTTCTAAAAAGCATTAAGGATAACGATGAAAAAGTATCATCCATTTATTTTTTTATTGCTAGTTGTTTTTCTGGCCGTTCCTGTTTTTGCGTCATCCCGGTGGGTTGACTTTTTTGAAGGCAAGATGGGCAATATGTCCGCATATAAAAAAATTACGACGAAAAATGGCGTGACCCGGTACGTTGTCAGAGAGGTTTTCTCCGATAAAAGCAGGGAAATATTTCTTCAAAACAGAAAGGAAAAAGGGCTTTCAACGGACGGCTATGAAAAACTTTCCAACTCACAGTCGCTCAATGAGATAGACTGTCAGAAAAAAGAAATTATGAATATATCCGTTTTTTACTTTGATTCAGACGGCAAGATTCTAAATTCTTCTTTCGTGAGTCAACCCAAATGGGTCAAGGTTCCTAACGACGCTTTTTTTAACGCTTTGCTCAAAGAAGTTTGCGAGCAACCGGCTTCTCAATAGCCGCGGCCGAATGAAGCCTCCGAATCCTTTATTTTCCTAAAAGCAACAGCGCGTGAACGCCTTTTCCGAAGCGTTTGCCGGAATATTCAGCCAGCAGCCGGCCAAGCCGGTGCTCGCAAGCTACTACGGCGGCACAGCCAGAGAGATTGCTCACATTCATGAGGGATTTGCCGCGCTGAACGTACCCGGCTATCCCACCCCCCGAGCGCGCCATGCATGCGTTTGGACGCATGGTTGAGTACGCCCGCTATCGTGGAATGATTAGTAAAAAACTTTAAAAGAGAAGAGAACGATTCGTTATTTTCAGGAAAAAACTGATCGTCAAGCGCAATCAAGACACAGACGTTCATCTGACATCATCAGGAAATGGATGAACTCCGGCCAGACCTGTGATATATGTACAATGTTTTTTAAACGCTAGAAAGAGGAGCTTCATAATGGATAATTTTGATGATGATTTATTTATCAACCTGGTCATAAAAGACGGCCGGTTCGACAAGTTGTGTAGCCAATTAGATAAAGGGACAATCTCCATTGAAGGATTTAAAAAAAGTGCAATGGATGTCATCAAGGAACTATCGGCTAAATACAATAGTATCTTATGGAAGGGGAAAATAGTTCATTAAGCACAGGGATGATTTGTACTACGGGGGAAATGGGAAAAAATATCGGGCGACGGTTTGAAATCAGCAGCAAGCGCTATCTGCAGAAAATCAAATAACAGTAAGTCCCGCCGAAAGAAATACCTGCCAAAACAGTGTTAGTCATGTCCACGTCTATTTTCTCTTCCATCACAAAGGCGAGCGGTCTTAACGGATTTACAAGCCCTAAGGTCGGGGGCAACACGTTTTTCTCCATGGAAAGCGCCAGGGCGCAACTTCTTATTCCCCCGCC